>CBFGVD010000016.1:0-15825 GCA_965651965.1 uncultured Verrucomicrobiaceae bacterium
CAATCCGACTCGAAATCGGCGCAAGCCTTAGGAAAGGGACTGTTTGCGGCCGCTGTAAGCGCTGTTCGAAAAAAATCGGCGCGCGCTCGCCGCGAGGCGTCCCGGCTTCACCCGAAAGAGTGAGCTTGCCTCTGAGAATGAGCGGCCCGGGGAAAAGGGTTTCCGGTTCCCTCCCCGCGGTGGGGGGAATGCCTCAGGGCACGCGGAAAATCTTCCCGTTCGAGGGATCTTTCGCCAATGCCCCGCTCTCGAAGCCCTCCACATCGATCACGTTGTAGGGCGCGTAGGGGCTGATGACCATGCCGGGCTTTTCCGTGGCTTCCGCCACCGGGTATTCCTGCCGGCCGGTGCGGCGCGGCGGCGGGGCTTGCTCTTCCGCGGGCTCTTCCTCCATCCGTGGCCCGGGCCGGCGGGGCTCGAAATCCTGTTGCGGCGGCGTGCGCTCGGGCAAGGGCTCGTAGCGGCCCGTTTCGCGGGCCGGGCCGCGGCGGTAGGGATAGTAGGGCTCCCCGTTCCGGTAGGGCGGGCGCTGGTGCTCGTAGGGGACGGAGGGGAAGCAGGAGGCCAGGGACAATGCGAGCGGCAGGAGAACAAGCGGTTTCATATC
This sequence comes from uncultured Verrucomicrobiaceae bacterium, assembly GCA_965651965.1. Lineage (GTDB taxonomy): Bacteria > Verrucomicrobiota > Verrucomicrobiia > Verrucomicrobiales > Akkermansiaceae > Haloferula. Next base: position 608 of record CBFGVD010000016.1, read on the forward strand.
GGCCTATATCGGACGGATTGGTTTCCCGAATATTCAGGCGGCCGATCCGAGGCGCAAGAGGTGCTTGGAGAGGATCGCCATTTTCCGGGCCTTGGACAGGCTGTAACGCCGGTCGAAGACCTTGAAGCCGTCCCGCTTCATTTTCTCAAGCAGGGCGTGATAGATCGCCCGCATGATCTCGGCGGGGACCAGGGCCTTCGCGTCGGATTTGGGCATGACGCCGGTGGCCTCGCGGTAGAAGTTCTCCGCGCGCTCCGCCTGATAGGACATCAGCGCCATGAAGCGGCCGTCGTGTACCCGCCCGATCAGGTCGCGCTCGGTGTATTGGAAGCGGGCCATGTCCGCCAGAGGCAGATAGATGCGCACGCCGTTGGAGAGATCCTCGCCCACGTCCCGCAGGATGTTCGTGAGCTGCAGGGCATGTCCCAGCGCGACGGCGTAGCGCTCGGAGGCGGGATCTTCCGCACCGAAAACCTTCAGCGACGCGAGACCTACCGCGCAGGCCACCTTGTAGGTGTAATCCGAAAGATCCTCCCAGGTGCCGAAGCGCTGCGGGCGCAGGTCCATGCGGCAGCCGTCGATGATCGCGGTGAGGAGGTGGACGGGAATGGCGTACCGCTCCACCAGCGCCAGCACCTCGCCCTGGAGGGCATCCGGCGCGGCGAAGCCGTTTTCGAGGCCATCTTTCCACGCCAGCAGGGCGGCTTCCTTTTCCTCGATCGGGCGTTCGGGGTCGTCGGCCAGATCGTCCACCACGCGGCAAAAGGCGTAGAAGGTCACCATCCCTTCGCGCCGGTCCTTCGGCAGGATCTGAAGGGCGAAGGCGAGGTTCGATTTCGCCTGTCGCGTGATCTCAGCGGAATCGGTCATGGGGAAAGGTGCGGGACCATGCACTTGAAACGGGCATTCCGCCATGCGTGCATTTGCGCAAGGCTCATCGGATGAAGCCCCAGTGGCCGGTGGTGAAGGGCCAGAGCGAAAAAAGGGCAGGTCCCGAGAGGTTGAATTCCTTCACGGAACCCCAGTAGCGGGAATCGAGCGAATTTCCCGTGTTGTCGCCCAGGGCGGCATACTCGCGCATGCCGGGCGGGGCTTCGGCTTTCAGTTCGAGTTTTGAGCCCTCCCGTTGCAAGGGGAGGAGATAGCCGCTGGAGAAGGGATCGGCGAGCGTGTATCCCTTGCGTCCGTCTTCCCCATATTCGCCCTGCGCCCGGATTACGCGCTGGATCCCGAACTCCTGCGGAACCTGGCCGTTCACAAAGAGATCCGGAGTCCGGATCTGCAAGGTGTCGCCGGGAACGCCGCAGAGGCGTTTGATGTAGTGCGTGCCTCCGGTTTGACCTCCGATGGAAGATTCACCGTCGGTTTTGATTCCCCGCGTGTCGAAAACGAAAACTTCGCCCCGGTTCGGACGGCGGAAGTGATAGGAGATTTTGTCAACCAGCACGAGGTCGCCGGTATCGACCCAGCCCCGAAGGATGGGATCCCCCTTTTTATAGACTTTCGGGCGGTAAGTCCGGGGCGCGATTTCTTCCACCAGCAGCTCCCGGGTTTCTCCTACGGCGGCGGGGAAAGAAATGGTCTGGCCGTTGCTGAAAGTGGCCTTCGTGCGGGTAAAGAGGAACCAGGACGCATCCTTGAGCCCGTCTTGCGCGAGATGCATGTCGTCCCGCGCAACGATGTTCCGGTAGCTCCGGCCGCGCATCACGAGATCCCAGGCCTGCTTGCCGAGCCAAGGTTTCTTGTAACCCGGCGGCTGGTCGTTCTCGAAGGTGATCCCGTTCAGCGTCGGCTGCATGGAGCCGGTGGGGATCCGGAAGGGCTGGATGACGTAGGCGCGCAGGCCGAGGGCGACGACGAGGGCGACGAAGATCACCTCGACGTTCTCTTCCCATGCGCTCTGGGCGGGGAAATACGGGAGGGCCTTCTCGCAGGTATCGCGGAGCTGTTTGGAGGCTTCCTCCGCCCGAGTCTTGTCGTTCGATTTGATCGCGTCCCACAGGTCCGCGCGGCGGGACTCGATTTCGGCGATGCGGTCTTCCTTCAGGAGGTCGCGCTTGTAGTGAAGGAATTTCTTCGCCCCCTTGTGGAGGAGCTTCGCTTCCTTTTTCCATTTCGGCGCAAACATCGGCGGGAGTGTCGATGCGGAGGGGCCGGCATGCAAGCCCGGCCTAACGGGAGGTGCCGCGGGTCGCGGCTTGACTTTCTCCCGGCGGGCTGGCATTGCTCCGCCGTGCCCGCGCTTCACCGCAAAGCCGTCCGACTTACCGCCCGCGCCCTTTGGCGCGTCGGCGCGTTCGGAGCTTGATGGCACCCAGCTACCTCCGGACGCGGCCCTTGGCCAGTCGGAGGAAAAGTGACTCCCTGCCGCTGGCGCGCCGTTTCCGGATCCCCGAACGAGATCCGATGAATGCGACCGATACCCACGACCTGCGCGGCACGCTGCTGATGCTGCTCTCGGTGATTCTTTTCTCCGCGAACACGCTGCTGCTCCGCGCGCTCAGCCTGCATCTGCCCGCGGCGGATGCCTGGCTGGCGGCCCTGTACCGGGGTGCGGTGGGCATGCTCATGGTGGCCTCCCTCTACGGCTTCGGCCGGGGGCTCTCGCTGAAGGCGCTGGTCGGCAGCCGCCTGGTGGCCCTGCGCGGCGTGGTGGGGGCCCTCAGCATCGCGGCTTTTTACCTCACCAGTCCCGAGCTGGGGGCCTCCCGCGCGGTAGTGCTGAACCTGACCTATCCGCTTTTCGCGACCTTGATCGCCGCCTGGTGGCTGAAGGAAAAAGTCTCCCGGCAGGCGCTGTTGTGGATGTTCGCGGGTTTGGCCGGCCTGATCCTTTTCATCGGCGGGGATGCGGCGCGGGGTTTCTCCCCTTGGGACATGCTCGCGCTGGGCGGCGCCCTCGGTGCCGGGATCGTGGTGGTGCTGATCCGGAAGCTGCGTGCCACGGAGCATGCGGGCACGATCTATGCCTCGCAGTGTTTCTACAGCATCCTGCTGGCGCTGCCGCTGCGGGCGGAGGAGGTCTCCAGCCTTCCGGCGGCAGGGCATGCCGGGCTCATCGCCGCCGCGGTGATCGTGGGTATTTCCCAGCTCGTGATGACGAATGCTTACCGGACGATGCCGGTGTCCCGCGGTTCCTCGATCCAGATGCTGCTTCCTCTGGTCACGGCCGCAGGGGCCTTCGCGCTCTTCGGAGAGCGCTTCACCACGACCGAGCTGGCCGGAGCGGTTCTGACGCTTTTTGCCACCTGGAGGATCGCCGCCCCGCGGCGAAGCCCGGGAGCCGGCGGCGGGGCGGCGGAGCGCCGCCCTCTCCCGGCGGCTCCCGAACCCTGAACTCCCGTGACTTTTATCCTCACAATTCCCGGTTTGCCAAATCCATGAAGCCCGCTAGTTTCCGCCCCTTTCCCATGAGCTACGTCCTACCTACCTACGCCCGTTTTCCCGTCACGCTTGTCCGCGGCGAGGGCACGCGCGTGTGGGACGATGCCGGGAAATCCTACCTCGATTTCTGCACCGGCATCGCCGTATGCGCGCTCGGCCACTGCCCGCCGCGGCTGGTGGAGGCCATCCGCGAGCAGGCCGGCACGTTGATGCACGTGTCCAATCTCTATGGCATTCCCGGGCAGGAGGAACTCGCCCGGGTGATCGTGGAAGAACAGGTGAAGCTGCCGGGAAAGGTATTTTTCTCGAACTCCGGCGCGGAGTCGAACGACGGGCTCATCAAGAGCGCCCGCAAGTTCGGCCACGTCCGGCCGCAGGCCGACGGCTCGCCGCGGTACGAGGTCATCAGTTTCACGAAGTCCTTCCACGGCCGGACCCTGGGCGGCATCAATGCCACCGGACAGGACAAGGTGAAAGAGGGCTTCGACCCCATGCTGCCGGGGTTCCGGCACCTGCCTTTCAACGATCTGGAAGCTCTGGAGGCCGCGATTTCCCCGATCACCGCGGCGATCCTGCTGGAGCCCGTGCAGGGCGAAGGCGGGGTGAATGTCGCCACGGCCGGATTCCTCCGGGGCGTGGCCGCGCTTTGCAAGAAACACGACCTGCTCCTGCTGCTGGACGAAGTGCAGACCGGCTTCGGCCGCTGCGGCCAGGCGATGGCCTGGCGGGCCATCGTGCCGGAACTCCGGCCGGACGGCATTTCCTGGGCAAAGGGCATGGGCGGCGGCTTTCCCATCGGGGCCTTCTGGCTCTCCGACCGGGTGATCGATGACTCCGCCAAGGAGCTCTCTTCGCTGATGGGGCCCGGTTCGCACGGCACTACCTACGGGGGGAACCCGCTCGCTTGCGCCGCCGCCCTCGCGGTCCTGGCGGAGGTGGAGGAAAAGGATCTGGCCGCGAATGTCCTCCGGCAGGAACAGCGGATCCGCGAAGCCGTCGCCTCCTGGAAGCTGCCGGTCATCACGGAGGTCCGGGGGCTCGGCCTGCTGCTTGGCGTGGGTCTGGATGTCGCGAGGATCGCGGTGCCGGAGGGCAAGCTCCCCGCCGCCTTCGTGTGCGGGAAGCTCCTGGAAGCGGGCCTCCTCCTGCCTCCCGCGGGACCGGAGACGATCCGCCTGCTGCCGCCGCTCAATGTCAGCGATGAAGAAATCGACGAGGCGCTTGCGATCCTCAAGTCCGTCCTCGGTTCCCTTTGAATCAGCTCTTTCCATGAAGCATCTCCTTTCCATCGAAGAACTCGAGGCGGCACAGATCGTCGCCCTGCTGGATAGCGCCGTGGCCTTGAAAGCCGAGCGCGGCCGCCATTCCGCGCAGCCCCTTGCGGGCCAGACCTGGGCGATGATTTTCACGAAGTCCTCCACGCGGACCCGGGTCTCCTTCGAGGTCGGCATCCGCGAGCTCGGCGGCTACCCGATGTTCCTCTCCAAGAACGACATCCAGCTCGGCCGCGGGGAACCGATCAAGGATACCGCGCGCGTGCTCGGCCGCATGGTCCACGGCTGCATCATCCGGACCTTCGCCCAACAGGACGTGGCGGATTTCGCCGAATACTCCGGCATTCCGACCATCAATGCCCTGACCGACGACGAGCATCCCTGCCAGATCCTGGCGGACCTGCTCACGGTGAAGGAAGTCTTGGGCGGCTGGGAAGGGAAGAAGATCGCCTTCATCGGCGACGGCTTCTCGAACATGACGATCTCCTGGATGTGGGCGGCGAAGAAGCTCGGCTTCGAACTCGTCGTGGCGGCACCCTCCGCCTACCAGCCTTCGGAAGAGTTCCTGGCGAAGCTCGCCGCGCCGAATGTCTCCGTGACCGCCGATCCCGCCGAGGCCGCGGAGGGAGCGCACGTCATCAATACCGACGTATGGCTCTCCATGGGACAGGAGGACCAGAAGGACAAGGAGGAGGCCTTCGGGCCCTTTCAGGTGAATTCCGGTTTGCTTGCCCGCGCGGCGGAGGATCACATCGTGCTCCACTGCCTGCCCGCCTACCGCGGCAAGGAAATCAGCGAAGAGGTGCTGGAGAAGCACGCGGAGGTGATTTTCCAGGAAGCCGAGAACCGCCTCCACGCGCAAAAGGCCGTCCTCGTCGCCCTTGCGGAAAGATGAGCGGGTTCCGGATCAGGGCCGTGCATCCAGCGCGGCCTTGATCCTGGCGGCCAGACGTTCCATGTGCGCCACCGGGACCCCCGCTGCCTTTGCCCTTCTCAAGGGTTCGCCCCAGATGGAATCGAACTCCACCTCCCGGCCCTCCACGAAGTCGATCATGCTGGAGGGGCGGTAGGGGCCCATCGGGCGCGTGCGCTCGATATTGAAACCGATCAGTGCTTCTTCCAGCGCGAGGCCTTGGGCGCGTGCCGCGGCAATCACTTCGCCCATTAGCGCGCGGATCTCGTCCTCGATGCCGGGCGCGGACAGGAGGTCCTCGGTGGTCACCCCGCCTTCGGCGATCGCCAGGCCGTTGAAGGGGATGTTCCAGACGAGCTTCTTCCACTGTGCTTCCGCCAGGCTGGGGGCGGCTTCGGCGGGAATGCCGGCCGCCGAAAAACGCCGCGCGATTTCTGCCGCGCGGCCGCGCCCGTCGTCCACGTATTCTCCGATGGCCACCCTGCCGCCCGCCGTGTGGCTCACGAAGCCGGGGGAGAGCCGGTTCAGACAGACGAAACAGAGGCCGCCGAGGATCTGGTCCGGGCGGACGATCTCCGCCAGCCGCTCGCAGTTGCCGAGGCCGTTCTGGAGGGTGAGCACCTGGGTCTGCCCGTGGAGCAGGGGCGGCAGGATTTTTCCGAAGAGGTCGTTCGAGGTGGTTTTCCAGGCCACGATCACCAGATCCACCGGACCGATCTCGTCGGGCGTGCGGAAGGCCTGAACGCCGGGAAGATGCAGATCGCCCGCCACGCTTTCCACGCGGATGCCTTCGCGCTTCACCGTTTCGTAATCGGAACGCAGCAGGAAACGGACGTCATTGCCTGCCGCCGCCAGGCGCGCCCCGTAGTAAAGGCCGATCGCGCCCGCGCCCACCACCGCCACCGATCCGAAGGTCCAGCTCACGCCGGGATCTAAAGACAGGCCCGCGCCTGCTGCAACCCGCCTTTCGTTAGAGACCGCGGAACTCCGTCGCCAGCTTCTTGGCGGTTGCGACCGTGTTCCGGTGGATTTTCGCGGTGAATTCGGTCTGGCGGTTGTAGCCGCCGCCGTAGAGGACGGCCACCGGCACGCGGTTGCGGATGAAGGCGCGCAGCAGCACCTCGTCCCGGCGCTGCAGATCCTTCACGGAAAGGTGCATCTGGCCGAAGCGGTCGTTGCGGTGGTTGTCCGCCCCGGCGATCCAGATGACCAGGTCGGGGGCAAAGGTGTCCAGAGCCGCCGCCAGGGTGCCGAAGAGCTGTTTCAGGTACATCTCCCCCTCCACGTAGCGGACCGTCTCCACGTCCATCGTGCTGCGGACCTTCCGGGTCGGGTAGTTTTTCCCGACGTGGATCGAGTAGGTGAAGACGCGCGGATCGTCGCCCAGCAGGGCGGCGGTGCCGTTGCCCTGGTGGGCGTCCGTATCCACCACCATCACCTTGATCCCCGGCTGGCGGACCTGCAGGTCCCGGATGGCGATGGCCACGTCGTTGAAAACGCAATAGCCCTCCCCGTGCTCGCGGAAGGCATGGTGGGTGCCGCCCGCGAGGCAGACCGCGACACCCTCCGCCAGCGCCGCATGGCAGGCCTGGCGCGTGGCCTCCACCTCCGTGGCACTACGGTGGTAGAGCTGCGGCGTGACCGGCAGGCCCAGCTGGATCTGTTCCTTCCGGTCCAGCAGGCCGGAGTAGATCCGGTCCACATAGTTCTGATCGTGGACCGCCCGCAGCAGGTGGGAATCCGCCACCTTCACTTCCACGATCTCCTCCGGCTTCAGGATGCCGCCATCCAGCAGCATGTCCTTGGAAATACGGAACTTGGCCATCGGGAAGGGGTGTCCCGATGGCAATTCCAGCTCCAGGTCCTGGGAGTAGAAGCAGCGCATGCGCCCCGCCACGGAACCACAGGCCCGCCCGCTTGCCCAATGGATTTTCCCTGCGGCATCACCCCCTTGCGTTTTTGACACGCTCTCCCGCGGCTGATAGGCCTGCGGAAATCCATGCAAAACCCTAGCAAACCCGATTGGGACGAGCTTGCCCGGAGGCCCGGCTTCCAAGCCCTGATCGAAGCGAAAAAGCGCTTCATCGTCCCGTGCTGCATTTTCTTCCTCCTTTACTATTCCGCCCTCCTTTACCTGGTCGGCTGGCACCCGGAGCTCATGAAGAAGCCGCTGATCGGGAAGGTGAACGGGGCCTATCTTTTCGCCCTCTCCCAGTTCGCCATGGCCTGGGGCATGGCCTGGCTCTACATGCGGAAGGCCGCATCCTACGACCGCATGGCCGCCGAGGTCATCCGCGACGTCAACCACTGATTCCGCCGCCGCCATGACCATCGCGATGTTTCTCGCCTTCGTGCTCGCCACGCTGGGCATCACCGTCTGGAGCGCCCGGAAAAACACCGGCTCCAGCGCCTATTTCGCCGCGGGGCGTTCGATCACCGGCTGGCAGAACGGCCTGGCCGTCGCCGGGGACTACATGTCCGCCGCTTCCTTCCTGGGCATTTCCGGGATGATCGCCTTTTTCGGCTACGACGGCTTCATGTACTCCGTCGGCTTCCTCGTGGCCTATCTCACGGTCCTTTTCGTGGTGGCGGAGCCGCTGCGGAATGCCGGGAAGTACACCATGGCGGACCTGCTGGCCTACCGCCTGCAGGCGCGGCCCGTGCGTGCGGCGGCGTCCCTCAGCACCCTCACCGTGTCCACCTTCTACATGGTGGCGCAGATGATCGGTGCGGGCGTGCTCGTCAGTACCCTGTTGAAGGACTACGGCTGGATTTCCGCGAACGGGGCCATCGCGGGCGTCGGCGTGCTGATGATCATCTACGTGGTCTTCGGCGGCATGCGCGGCACCACCTGGGTGCAGATCATCAAGGCGATCCTCCTGATGGCGGCCACCTTCGTGCTCAGCTTCCTGGTGATGAAGCACTACGACTTCAGCTTCGCGAAGTTCTTCGATGCCATCGCCAACCTTAGCTATCAGGATGCGAAGGGGAACGAGGTCACGCGGAACTTCCTCGATCCCGGCTGGAAATTCGGCGCCGCCGCCACCGCCGGGACGGGAAGCTGGGGACCGCTCGATCTCGTCTCGCTGGGCCTCGCCCTGGTGCTCGGCACGGCGGGCCTGCCCCACGTGCTCGTCCGCTTCTACACCGTGCCGGATGCGAAGACCGCGCGGGTCTCCGTGATCTGGGCCATGATCATCATCGGGGTCTTCTACCTGCTGACCACCTTCCTGGGCTTCGGTGCGGCCACCCTGCTGAAGCCGCACAATATCGCCAACGAGAACATGGCGGCACCGGAGCTCTCCCATTTCCTGGGCGGGGACGTCTTCTTCGCCTTCATTTCCGCGGTGGCCTTCGCCACCATCCTTGCCGTCGTCGCGGGCCTGACCATCAGCGCCAGCACTTCCTTCGCGCACGACTTCTACACGAATGTCCTGAACCACGGGAAAGAAGTCGCCCCTCATAAGGAAGTCCGCATCGCACGGATCGCGGCCTTTTTCGTCGGGGCCATTTCCATCGGCCTCGCGATCGTTTTCCAGAACATCAATGTCGCCTTCCTGGTCGGCCTTGCCTTCGCGGTGGCGGCTTCGGCGAATTTGCCGGTGATCGTGCTTTCGGTGTTTTGGAAGCGTTTCAATACCGCCGGGGCGGTCGCCGGCCTGCTCGTCGGCTTGGCGGGGAGCATCCTTCTCATCGTCATCAGCCCGAGCGTGATGGGGGTGGACGGGCCGGAGGTGGCCGCGGCCAAGCGCCGCCTCATCCAGGCCCCCGCGCTCTTCCCGCTGACGAATCCGGGACTCGTCAGCATCCCGCTCGGCTTCCTGGCCGCGATCCTCGGCACGCTTCTCAGCAAGCGCGAACCGGAATCCGAGGCGAAGTTCGCGGAGTTCAGCGTCCGCGCCCACACCGGACTCGGCGCGGAAAAAGCGAGCGATCATTGACCGAGAGGGGCGGCTGCTCCGGCAGGCCGCCCCTTTACGGACGCTCATTGCCTGTAATCTACCTCACTCCGAACATCCCCGCGATCACCTTCGCGGCGATGCCGTGACCCCTGCGGTTCGGGTGATTCGCCGTCGCGAGCAGGCTGTCCTGCTTCACCCCGCGGGCCAGCTCCGTTTTCCAGGCCGCCCACACGTCGGCCACCGGGATTCCTTCCTCAACCGCCACTTTCCGGATGATGGCGGCGCGGATCTCCAGAGGTTCCCCGGCCGCTCCGGCCTTTACTCCCCTCGCCCCGGTGGGGGTGAGGAAGACCACCGGGGTGCCCTCCCGTTTCGCCGACCGGGCCATGGAGCGCCAGGATTTCTCCACCTCGCCCTCCGGCAGCCGCCGGTCATTCAGGCCGTAGTCGATGAAAATCACGTCCGGTCGCATGGAGAGCACGTCCCGCTCGAAGCGCGCGGCACCGCGGGCGCTATCTTCCCCGCCGCGCGCCGTGACGATGACATTGATCACTGCTTCGGGATTGGCCCGCTGGATTCTTTCCATGGCCATCAGCGGGTAAGCATCGAAAGGCCTCACCTCCGGCGTGCGGTAATAGCCGGAAGGGACGCTGTGACCGTGGAAGACGAAATTGACCGGACGGTTCCGGGGCCACTGTTTTTTCAGCTCCGCAAGAAGGGGCGGAGGGAGTCGCGGCTCCGGCCCCGTCGCGCACCCGGCGAGGAGCAAGGTGGCGGCAAGGAGCCCTTTCACGGCGGCTCCGGTCACTTCACCACCGGCTTGCCGGCCTTCTCCCAAGCCACGATGCCCCCCTGCAGTTCGTAAACCGGGGAAAAGCCTGCCTTGCGCAGTTCCTTCGCCGCTTTTTCCGAGCGCTTGCCGCTGCGGCAATACACGAGCACCGGCTTTTCGGGATCGAGCGCGGCTTTCGCTTTGGCGAGGAATCCCTCTTCCGTGACGGTGGCGAGCTTCGCCCCCTTCAGGTGGCCGGCGTTCCATTCCTCCTTCGTCCTCACGTCGAGCAGTTGGGCGCCCGCGGCGAGGTGTTGTTCCACGGCTTCCACTTTTACCGGACCGTCTTTCCGCGGCTCGTCCCGGGCCGTGGCACAAGCGGCAACCAGACCGGAAAGGAGCAAGGAGAGCAGGGCTTTCATGGGATAAAGGTCTAAAGCGGTTCCTGCCCGCGGCAAGCGATTCCTGCCGCCGGTCTTCAATCCCAGTCCCCGCGCTCGTCCTTTTCGAGCTGGATGCGGTCGTTCAGGTTCCGGGCCTTCACCCGGTGCGTGCGCTTGGCCCAGCGCTCGATCGTCATCTGCCGCTTTTTCGCGAGCTTCCGCAGCTTCAGGATCTCCTCGTCCAGCCTCAGGAAGCTCTCCAGGCGGTGCAGGTCCAGCCTGCCCTCCGACACGGCGGCACGGATCGCACAGCCGGCATCGTGGCCGTGCTTGCAGTCGGCGAAGCGGCAACCCGTCGCCATCGCCTCCACATCGGCGAAGCTTTCGCGCAGGGTCTGCTCGTCCGTCCACATCTGGATTTCCCGCATTCCGGGATTGTCGATGAGCATGCCGCCGTAGGGCAGGGGCACCAGTTCCCGGGAGGTGGTGGTGTGGCGGCCCTTGCCGGTCACCTCGTTCACCTCGTTGGTCCACTGCCATTCCTCCCCGTAGAGCTGGTTTACCAGGGTGGACTTGCCCACGCCGGAGGAGCCCACCACGCACATGGTCACGCCCTCCTTCAGGTAGGATTGCAGCACCTCCAGGCCCTCGCCCGTCATCGCGCTGGTGACATGGACATCGGCTTCCGGGCAGAGCGCCCGTAGCTCCGCCGCGCAGGCCTCGTTGTGTTCGGCGGGGAAAAGGTCGGACTTGTTCACCAGCACCACCGGTTTCGCCCCGCTGCGGCCGATCAGGGTGAAGTAGCGCTCCATCCGCCGCGGATTGTGGTCCGGGCCGGAATCCGTCACCACCGCCACCACGTCCACGTTCGCGCCGATCACCTGCTCTTCCACGCTCTTGCCCGGCATCTTGCGGGAGAAGCAGGATTTCCGCGGCAGGCGGGCGCGGATCACGTGGTCCTCGTTTTCCCCGCCGAGTTCCACCGCCACCCAATCCCCGACCGCCGGCAGTTCCGCGTCGCTCTCCGCCTCGTGCCAGACCTTGCCGGAGAGGACCACGTCGATTTCCTCCACCTCGTCGGTATCCTCGCCGACGAAGGCGCTATAATTGATCGTCGTCTCCCGGATCAGGCGCGCGGGCACCCAGCCTTTCGCGGCGCAAGGCGCGAAGGCTCCGGCAAAAAATTCGTCCCAACCCAGCTCGGCGAGCGTCATCCGGCGCGAACCATAAGGCGGGCGGGCGGTGCTGTCGATCATCGCGCACCGGCGTCGGGCACGGCCTCCGCGGCGCACTTTTTCCTAGGAAGCGGCGGGTCGTGAAATCACCTTCCCCCGCGTCTTGTCCGCCCCGCGAAATACCCAACTCGATGGCTGGCGCGCCTTCGCCGTGCTCGGGGTGATGTGGCTGCACTGGGCGCCGCGGGAATGGCGCGGCGCGTGGCCCTTCGAGGCCGGGCTCTATTTTTTCCTCGTTCTCACGGGTTTCCTCATCACCCGGATCCTGCTGCGGGACCGGGCGGCGGGGGAACACCTGGGCAAGTCCTGGAAGAAGGACGCCTTGCGGCACTTCTTGAAGCGCCGGGCCGTCCGCATCCTGGTGCCGTGTTATGCGGCCATGCTCTTCGCTTTCGCCGCGGGTGCGCCGGACATCCGGGAGCACCCGCTGCCCTACCTGGCGCATACGGTGAATTTCCACATCGCGCACCTGCCGGAGTGGCCCTCGGGGACGGCACATTACTGGACGCTGGCGATCCAGATGCAGTTCTACCTGATCTGGCCGCTCCTCATCTACTTCACCCCGCGCCGGGCGCTGCTGCCCGCCTTCCTGCTGATCACGGCGCTGGCACCGCTCTCGCGGCTGGTCCTGCTGCACCATTTCCCCGGCGTGTATCATCCCGGGGCGATCTCCACCAGCGCGCTGGACTACTTCGGCGCGGGGGCGCTCCTGGCCTGGGCGATGAACCGCGGCTTGCAAGCGGGGGACCGCCGTCTGTCCCTGGCCGCGTGGGCCGCCCTGCTGCCCTATGCGCTCCTGTATTACCTGGATGCCACGGGACGCACGGTTCCCGGCTTCCGCCACATCCAGCAGACGCTCGTGGCATTCATCTTCGCGGGTCTGATCTCGGTCACCCTGGCCGGTCTCCGCGGGCCGCTCGGCGTTGTGCTGGAGCACCCGGCCGTCCAGCACCTCGGTCGCCTCAGCTACGGGCTTTATCTTTTCCACACGCCCGTCCCGCTTTTCCTCGGAAAGGTCCTCCCCTTCCTTTGGCACCCTGCGGTGCCGCTGGCGGTCCGCATCCCTTGCTATTTCCTGGCTTCCTGGGGCGCGGCCTGGCTCTGCTGGCGCTATCTGGAGCAATCCTTGGATCGATTCCGGCCCCACAGGCGCGCGGCTTAGTCACTTTTTCGCGGGAAAGAACATTTCCCTAGCACGGTCATTTCCCCCGTGCACCATCGCTGCGGCACCCATGAAAGCACTCGTCAAAGCCGCCGCCGGCCCCGGTCTCGAAATGATGGACGTCCCCATGCCCGAGGTCGGGCCCATGGACGTGCTTATCAAGATCCGGAAGACCTCCATCTGCGGCACGGATGTCCACATCTGGAAATGGGATGCCTGGGCCGAGCGCACCATCCCGGTGCCGATGCACGTGGGCCACGAATTCTGCGGCGTGGTGGAAGCGGTGGGCTCCGGCGTTACGGACATCGTCCCCGGCGAACTCGTCTCCGGGGAGGGCCACATCGTCTGCGGCCGCTGCCGGAATTGCCTCGCCGGCCGCCGCCACCTCTGCCCGAACACCCTGGGCGTGGGCGTGAACCGCCCCGGAGCCTTCGCCGAATATCTCTCGATCCCCTACCGGAATGTTTACAAGGTCGATCCCTCGATCCCGGAGGAAGTGATCTCCTGCTTCGATCCCCTCGGCAACGCCGTCCACACCGCGCTTTCCTGGGACCTCGTCGCGGAAGACGTCCTCATCACCGGTGCCGGCCCCATCGGCTGCATGGCCGCAGCCGTCTGCCGCTTCGCCGGGGCCCGCCACGTGGTCGTCACCGACGTGAATCCATGGCGTCTCGAACTCGCCAAGAAACTCGGCGCCACCCGCACCGTGAACGTCGCGGAGGAATCCCTGGGCGATGCCATGAAATCCCTCGGCATGAAGGAAGGCTTCGACGTCGGCCTCGAAATGTCCGGCCACCCCTCCGGCCTCAACGACATCCTCAACCACACCTCGAACGGCGCGAAGGTCTCCCTCCTTGGCATCTTCCCCGACAAGGTCGCCATCGACTGGGACAAGGTCATCTTCAAGGGCCTCGTCCTGAAGGGGATCTACGGCCGCGAGATGTTCGAGACCTGGTACAAGATGAGCAGCATGATCCGCGCGGGCCTCGATATCTCGCCGGTCATCACCCACCGCTTCCCGGTCGCCGACTTCAAGAAAGGCTTCGAAACCATGATGTCCGGCCAGTCGGGCAAGGTGGTGCTGGATTGGACGGCGTGACAGGGACAAATCAGATGCCCATCTGATTTCGTCCAATCGTGAAAATCTCTCACCGCCGTGGAGTTTGCGCGGGCAACGCCTTGCACTGTGCGCGCGCGGAACATCCTGGAGGTGCCGCTGCCTTGCCCCCCGTCACCCGCACCCTCGAAGCAGCAAGAAAAACCCCCGCCCGGCGGACCGGACAGGGGTTGGCACGAATCCCCGGGGGGGGGAGAAGATCCCTTACTTTTTGAAAGTGCCCTTCAGGAAGGGCTCGCCGACGACGCCCTTGTATTCCTTCAGGATCTTGAACTGGCCGTCGGCGCGGGTTTCCCCGATATAGACGTTCTTCGTCAGGTGGTGGTTCTTCTGGCTGGTCACGGTGCCGCCCGGGCCGTCGAAGGAGATGCCTTTCTCAAGCTCGGCGACCACCTTTTCCACGTCGAAGGATCCGGCTTTCTCCACGGCCGCCTTCCACAGGTACACGCCATTGTAGCTGAGCACCATCGGGGAGCAGGTCACGCGTCCTTCCTTCACGATGCCCGGGGTGTCCGTTTTCGCCACCCAGGCCTTGAAGCCGTCCACGAACTTCTTGTTCGCGGGCGTGCGGAGGGACTGGAAGTAGGTCCAGCAGCCGAGCTGGCCGACGAGCTGTTTGGCGGGCAGGCCGCGGAACTCGTCCTCGGAGATCGAGAAGCTGACCACCGGGCAGCTCTCCGCGGTGAGGCCGGCGGCGGCGTATTCCTTGAAGAAAGGCACGTTGGTATCCCCGTTGAGCGTGTTGATCACGCAGGCGTTGCCCCCGGCGGCGAACTGTTTGATCTCGGAAACGATCTGCTGGTAGTCCGTGTGGCCGAAGGGAGTGTATTTCCCGGCGGAAATGATCTCGCCCTTGTCGTCCTTGCGGAAGCCGCCGCCGATGTTCTCCAGCGGCACGCCCTTGCTGAGCAGGTATTCCAGCAGCACCAGGTTCGTCGTCTGCGGATACACGTAATCGGAGCCCAGCAGGTAGAACTTCTTCTTCCCCTCCGCGAGCATGTAATCGACCGCGGGAGTGGCCTGCTGGTTCACCGCCTCCGCGGTGTAGAAGATGTTGGGAGACATCTCCTCGCCTT
>CBFGVD010000017.1:0-15563 GCA_965651965.1 uncultured Verrucomicrobiaceae bacterium
GGAAACCGCCGGAGGAGACGGCGCGGTGGAATACGAGGACGCGGAGGCCCCCGCGGGCACCGCTTTCTACCGCCTCGCATCCCCCTGATCCGGCGGGAGAGAGATGCCGATTCCTGAGGCTGAGGGCGTTCCGTGTCATCGGCGGCGATTTTGACACTTGTCAAAGAATGCCGATCCGGTTAGAAGATACCCGGAACGTCCGCCCCCTCCCGGAATCATGAAGTTCTCCCTCCCCCTGCTCCTTTCGTGTGCCGTGCTCGCCAGCCCCGTTTCCGCGGTGGTGGTGAACATCGATTTCAACAGCGGAACCAATACCCAGACGGAACTTGGCGCCGCCCCGGACGATCCGGGCAACACGTATTGGAACGGGGTGCAAGTTTCCGCGAATGCGATCAACGCGGCGAATCTCAACGCCTCTTCACACACCGAATCGGAACCCGCCCCGACGACCATCGGGCTGACGATGACAGGTGTCGATGAAGCGATTGCCGCCGCCACCGGCCAGCAGGATCGCTCGGGCGACAATCTCAACCTGATGCGGGATTACCTCCGCATCAATTCCGGCTCCACCGCGACGGTGCGCACGGAGAGCGGCACTTTTTCCGGGCTCACCGCGGGTGGATTCTACGATCTCTACTTCTACGGCCAGGGCCAATACTTCGACGATCCGGAGCAAGGCACGGCCTTCCGGGGCCAGAACACCCTTTTTACCGTGGGTTCGGAAAGCAAAGCCACCGATTGGGACGAGGTTCCCGGCGGGAACGGAATCCTGACCGAAAACGTCGAATACGTGAAATTCACGGCGCAGGCCGATTCCAGCGGGGAGATCACCTTCTCCTGGTCCAACGTGATCGGTACGATCAACGGTCCCGACCCCGACGGGATCTCGCCCGGTTCCCGCTATGCCGCCCTGAATGGCATCCAGCTCGTCTCCGTGCCGGAGACTTCCGCGGCGCTCCTTGGCAGCCTCGGCATGCTGGCCCTGCTCCTGCGCCGCCGCTGAGAGCGGCTGTGTTTTTGAAGCTTGCTGGCGGCCGGGACTCCGGTTAGAACGGGAGGATTCCTCCCTCCCGGGTTTTTTATGAGCTCCCCCCTCATAGCCCTGTCCTGCCTGTTCGCCCTCGCCTCGGCTCCGGCTGCCGTCGTGAATGTCGATTTTTCCGCCCTCGCGACCTCGGCGGATCGCTACGATGGTTTGGCTGCGGCTCCGGATCCGGCGGGTTCCGCCGCGATCTGGAACAACATCGCGGGCAGTACCGGAGCGCTATCCGTGAACGATCTGGTGGATTCCACCGGCGGGACCCCGGGGTGGAATCTCAGCATTTCCGGTTTTCTCGATACGAAGAAAAGCGCCTCCGAGCAGGAAGTCCTGGAAACCGGGGTCGGCGGCGGTCCTTACACGCGGCTGATGGAGGACTATCTGCAGCTTGATTCCGGGGCGAATACCTCGGTTGTCCTCGCAGCCGGTGTGTTCGGCGGCCTCGTCCCGGGAAACCGTTACGATCTCTACTTTTACGGCCAGGGGAGCGACATGGCGGGAACCGATGCTTCCTCGTCCGGCGAAAACAGCCTGTTTACCGTGAATTCCGTCTCCGGGCAAACCGGTTGGGACGGTCTGGACGGCGGGGACCGGAATCTCGTCGAAGGGATGGAGTATGTGAAATTCACCGCCATTGCCGATGCGGGAGGAAATATCTCCTTCACCTGGGCGAACGTGGTGGCGGGCGTGAACGTGATGACCGACAAGGTCCCGAGCAATACCGGCACGGGATCGCGCTACGCCGCGTTGAACGGGATCCAGATCATGGACAGCGTGCCGGAGCCTTCTTCCGCGATTCTCGCGGGCGGCGGGTTCGCGGTCCTGTTGCTACGCCGCCGCCGCTGAGGGGCGGGCAGGCACATCCTACGCGATCACGTGGGTAGGCAGCCGGCGCGGAAAAGTTTAAAAATTTCACGCTCTCCCTCTTCCGTTCTCACCCCTCCCCCCCTTTGAGATGAGACCCCCGTTCCGCTCTCTCGTCGTGATTTTATCCCTCGTGTCCGGATTTGCCCCGGCTGCCGTGGTGAATATCGATTTTTCCGCAGGTGCGGCACCCGTCACCCAGGGCGGCCTGGCTGCCGCCGCGGATCCTGCCGGATCATCCGCCTTCTGGAACACCGTCCTGCGGGACGGCACCAAGGACAAAGTGGAGCAACTCCCGCTGCTGGACTCGGCGGGAAATGCGACGCCCGTGACCATTTCGCTGGGCGTGCAGGGCAGCCACGATAGCGCCGGGACCGGGGATCAGGAGACCGGCGGCGGGAACTACACCGGCCTGATGTCGGACTACGTGTTCCTGGATGCGGGCGGGCCGGGACTCGTCGCGAGCATGGAGGGCGCGGTCTCCGGGCTGGAGGCAGGGCACTACTACGATCTCTACTTCTACGGCCAGGGAGACAAGTTCACCGGCAACGTGTACCGCGGGCAGAATACCCTCTTCACCGTGGATGGCGTGTCGCGGCAGACCTCCTGGGACGGCGAGCAAGGCGGGGACGGGGATCTGGAAGACGGTACCGAGTATGTCAAATTCACCGTCCAGGCGGATGCCGCGGGCAAGATCCTGTTTACCTGGGCGAATGTCATTGCCGGCCCCGGCGGGAATGTCCCTGTCGATGCGGACGGGTTCAGCACCCGCTACGCCGCTTTCAACGGCATGCAGATCGTCCACCACGGCGACGCGGTGCCGGAACCGGCTTCCGCCTTGCTGGGCGGGCTGGGCTTGCTCGCGCTGCTGCGCCGCCGGCGTTGAGGCGGGCTTATTCGCCGAGGCCTTCCAGCATCCCGTAGTAGCCGCTCCAGAAGGAGAGGATCTTCCAGACCACGAAGGCCATCACCAGCCCGTAGAGTACCTTCGGCACCGCCACGGCGACCGCCTTGATGCCGCGGGCCGCATCCTCCTGATAGACGGTGGACCAGCGCGCGAGATCCTTGTCGAGCCCGCCCGCTTCTTCCGCCGTCGCATAGGAGCGGGCGAAGGCCGGGGGAAAAGCGCCGCTGGAGACGAAGTGGGGGCCGAGCGCGCCGCCTTCCTTGAGCGCCTCCGCCATTACCCGCCCGGCTTGGCGGATCCGCCCGCTCCGGGAGGCATCGGCGGCGGTCTCCACGGTCTCCCGCATCGGCAGCCCGGCCAGCAGGCAGGTGTGATAGACCTTGGTGAATCTCGCCATCGCCATGCTGCGGCGGGCCTTGCCGATGACCGGGATGCGGTTCAACGCGGTGTCCGTGCCCGGATTGGTTTCCGCGGCTTTCAGAAGCGCCTTGAGGCCCAGCCAGGCGAGGAAGCATAGCCCGTAGAAGACGAGCAATGTCACCGCGAGCTGGAGCAGGATGGAAGAAGAACCCTTCTCGCCCGAGAGCATCGCCCCCGGCACCACCGCCACGAAGATCCCCAGATGAAGCAGCACCGCGGGATAGATCATGCTTTGCAGGGCATCCCGCCGCGCGGCCGCCAGCATCCCGAAGTAATCCGCCAGGTGCTGGAAGGCCTGGGCCATCCGTCCACCCCTTTCGCCCGCGGCGATGATCCCGCGCTCCAGATCGCCAATGGAGCTCCGGTCCCGGGAAAAGGCATCGGTGATGCTTTTCCCCGCTTCCAGGTCGCGGTCCATCTCGCGCAGCAATTCCGCCTGCCGCGCGGGCAAGGACGTGTCCAGCATGGCCCGTCCGGCTTCCCGTATGCCGAAGCCGGCCTCCAGAAGCTTCGCGATCTCGGTGTAGAAAAGGTGCTTGTGCGCGGCGGTGAATGCCATGGGCGGTACCACGCTGCCATCTTGTTCTAACGGCGCAAGGTCATTCGGCGGCGGGCCTTTCCGCCGGGCGGGCGGCCATCCCCGGACCCAGGAAGAAGGAAGGGTGGGGCGGCTTGTTGTAGGCGACATTTTGCCACGCCACGGAGAGGCGGTACTGCCGATCCTCCATCAGGCAGGGCATGCGGTGTTCCGTGGGGATGGAGGTGGTGTGGAGGCGCAGGGATTTCCCGTCCGGTGCGGGGATGAGCAGTTCCTCCCGCCAGTCTCCCAGCAGATCGGCGGCGAGATTCGGGCGCAATCCGAGATAGCGGTTTCCCCGGCCTGCGGGACCGGCGGAGAGGAGGGGCTTTTCGGATCCCTCTTCCCAATCCCATTTGTAGATGGAGAAACCGCCGTAAATTTCGCGCAGCAGATCCCCGTCCCACCAGATGGCCCATTCCGCACGGCGCGGGGCGGGGCCGATGGTTTCCCCCTTGATCGTGCGCAAGCCGCCGGGCCCGCCCCAGACTTCCGCTCCCGGGTGGCGGGGATCGATGTCCGCCACCAGGCCCTCGCTGATGTCGATGCCCGGGCTGTGGCTCCACAGGAGCTTGCCCGTGCGCGCATCGTGCAGGCCCGCCCCGGGCGTGCGGAAGCGCACGGTTTCCTCCTCGTTCTCGGTGGTCAGGTAGAGCTCCAGACCCTCGCGGGCGGGATCGAAGTCGCCGGCGTGGAGGGCATCCCCGTGGCGGCGGCCGGTGGTGTAGAGGCCCTTGCCGTCGTCGTCCACGGTCATGGCCTGGTAGATGATCTCGTCCTTTCCATCGCCATCCACATCCGCCACGGAGAGGGCGTGCCCGCCCATGCCGGAGTAGGGGGAGGCATCCGTGTAGGGCGGGCGGGAGATGCCCGTGTCGAAGACCCAGCGGGAGGAAAGCTTGCCGCCGCGCCAGTCCCAGGCCGCCAGCACGCTGCGCCCGTAAACGCCGCGGCACATGACCACGCTGGGGCGCACCCCGTCCAGATAGGCCACACAGGCCAGGAAGCGGTCGCAGCGGTTGCCGTAGTTGTCGTTTCCGCCGTTTCCGCCGAAGCCGCCCCAGCCGTCGATCGGATTCCGGCTGGGGAGATAAGCGGTCGTGGCAAGGGCGGCCCCGCTGCGTCCGTCGAAGACCGTCAGATATTCCGGTCCCTCCAGGATGCGGCCTTGGCGCTTGGAGCCTTCTTCCTTGTCCCGCCAGTCCTTGTCCTTGCCGCCGATCACCGTGCCGGTTCCGTCGATGCTACCGTCCGCCGTCTTGCAGACCAGTTCGGCCCGGCCGTCGCCATCCAGATCGTAGGCGATGAACTGGGTGTAGTGCTCGCCTTCCCGGATATTGATGCCCAGGTCGATGCGCCAGAGGAGGGTGCCGTCCAGCTTGTAGGCGTCCAGCACCGGCCTGCCGGTGATCCCGGCGAAGGAATTGTCCCGCCCGCGCGAGACCTGGTGGAGGATGATTTCATACTCCCCGTCCCCATCCAGATCCGCGGCCGAGGCATCGCCGGGCCGGTAGTCCGGCAGGAGCTGCACGGGGATATCGATGAAATTGCCGGGCTGGATCCGCGCCGGTTTTTCCCGCGCGGGGGAGCCGCTTTCTTGCCGCAAGCGCACGGAATAGGCCTCCGCATCGCCCGGCCGCGGATCGGTGAAATGGGTGGGCCCGGAGAGGGGGGCGGAGTTGACCCGTTCTTCCCCGGTTCCGGAGATGCGATAAAGGTCGAAGGCCGCGCCCTCCGGATCGCATGCCAGCAACCGCCAGCCCACGAAAATGCCGCCGTCCGCCTGGCGCAGGGCCACCGTCCCGCGGTCCGGATCTTCCGCCCGGCGCGCGGCTCCCTGTGCAAGCGGGGTCCACAGGAAGGAAAGGAGGAAAAACAAGCGGAAGGACATGGCGGCGAATCCGTGTGAGGAAACCCTGCCGGGCGATATTCCGCGCCTTACCCCTTCGGGGGATGCTTCCCGTCGTAGGGTGGGAAAGCCCGCATGGCAAAAGGTTCGACAAACTTGCTCCCTTTCACTTCATCTTAGCGGCATGGAACGGTGCATGCCGCCTCCGGGCCGCGCCGAGCCGGTACCGCTTGATCCGATGGCTCCCCCCCGTCAGCCTCAGATCCTGATCGCCCATCCCTGGATGGGCCGCGGCGGCTCGGAAGCGACCGCCATGTGGGCGCTGCATGCCTTGCAGGATCTCGGGAAGATCACCTTCACCACCGCCTCGCCCGTGGATTGGGAGCGGTTGAATGCGACCTACGGCACGCGGGTGGATCCCGCCAAGGTGGTCCTGCTGCAAGCCCCGCGGTTGCCCGGGGTGACAAGCGGCACCCGGCTCGCCTACTGGCAGCGGGCCTATTTCGAGCGTTTCTGCCAGGGGCTCCCCGGCCGCTACGATGCCTGCATCAGCGCCTACAATCCCATCCGTTTCAACCGCCCCGCGATCCAGCTCGTCGGGGACTTCAGCTTCGATGAGGAGGCCCGGCTGGACCTCTACCCGAATGCTTCCGACCAAGCGCGCCACCGGCCTTCCTGGCTGCGGCGGATGTATCTGTCCGTGGGCGAACAGCTCGCCGGGAGAGGCGGGCGGGAAATCGCCGGTCCGGAAGACCGGATCGTGGCCAATTCCCGCTGGACCGCCGGGATGCTCGAGGCGCGGTTCCGCATCGCGGCGCCTCCGGTGCTTTACCCGCCCTCCCTTCTGGAATCCGGCCCGGCTTCGCGGCCGCGGGAGCCGCTCGGCTTCGTCTGCATGGGCCGGATCACCCCGGAAAAAGAGGTCGAAACGATCATTGCGATCCTGGATCAGGTGCGCGCGGCGGGTCATCCTGCCACCCTGGATCTGATCGGGGAATTCGGCCAGGATGCCTATGCCCGGCGCATCCGGGCGATGGCGGGGGAGCGGGCCGCCTGGATCCGCACTCCGGGCTTCCTGGGTCCCGCGGAAAAGGCGCAAATTTTCGCCACCCGCACGTATGGGCTTCACGCTTGCCGGGTGGAGGCCTTCGGCATCGCGGTCGCGGAAATGGCGGCGGCCGGACTGATTCCCTTCGTGCCGGATGATGGCGGGGTGGGGGAGATCGTGGGCGTGGCGGAACTCACCTACGCGGATACCGCGGATGCGGTGCGGAAGATTCTCGCGCGGATCGCGGAGGCGGAGACGTCGGAAGCCATGCGCGGGCACCTGCGCGGCCGCGTGGCCTCCTTCCGGCCGGAGCGTTTCGCGGAGACGCTGCTGGGAATCGTGCGCGAATTCCTGGGGCAGGCCCCGGTACAAGCCTGAGCCATGTGGAAGAAACTCACGCGGCGCCTGGCAGACCCCTTGTTCTACCGCAAGCGCCTGCGGCAGATCCTGCGGCCGCTTCGGCCTCCCCGCGCGGCGCGCAGCGTGTCGCTGGGCGAATTGACAGCGCGGGGCGGTCCCTGGCTGTTGGCGGTGGCCCACCCCGACGATGAGCTTTTCGCCTCCGGCCTGCTGTGCGAGCTTTCGGCTGCGGGCGTGGAATTCCACATCGTCTGCCTGACCCGCGGCGAGGGCGGGATGAACGGCGGCTGCTGCGCGCCGGAGAAGCTGGGGGAGACCCGGGAAAGGGAGCTGCGGGCCTCCGCGGCGGTGCTGGGGGCGGCATCCGTCCGCTTTCTCGGGCATGTCGATCCGCCGGGAGGGGAATTCCGGACCTACGCGCCCGTGGTGAGCCCGGAGCGTTTGGCGGAGCAGATTGCCGGGATTATCCGGGAAATCGGGCCCGAGGTGGTTGTTACGCACGGCAGCGGCGGGGAGTACTGGCACCCGGCACATGTCCTGATGCATGAGGCCGTGCGGGCGGCTTCCAAAGGCACCCGGCACTTGCTTACGCTCCACGCGTGGCAGGCGGAGCACCCGCTGCCCGAATTGCTGAACCGGGACGACCCGGCGGATCTGGTGATCGAAGGGGCGGGCCACCGCGAGCGGCGCCTGGCGGCCTTCCGCGCCCACGGGACGCAGCGCGACTACTTCGCGAGCCGGGGCGGGGGCAGCCTGGAAGGATTCGCGGATCGCACTTCACGGGAGGCTTACCGGCACTATCCGCCGTCCTAGCACTGGATGGAGGGGAAATGGGAGGGACCTGGGGGCACGAAATCGCCCAAGGACATGTAGGAAAGCAGCTTGAGGGTGCGATGCCCTGCGGCCAGCGCTTCGCGGTGGAGGGCGGGCCTGGCGAGCGGGCAGATGAAACGGGCCAGCGGCGGCGGCAGTTCGCGCGCCGCCTGCCCTGCCAGAACGAGCAAATCTTCATCGGAGGCCGCGCCGGCATGCCCGAAAAGGGTGCCGAAGAGATAGCCGCTTGCCTGGCCATCCCGGGTCCGCAGGAAGCCGGGCACCTCCCATTCCAGCAGCCGTGCGGCATCCGCAGCCCTGGAGAAGCCGTAGGAAGCCCGGGAAAGTTCCTCGACCGCGGGTAGATCGGCCGCCGTCAGGGGGCGGACGGAAGGGTCCGCAGCCGCCGCGGGCACGGCCTGCATCAATGCGGCGGAGTCCCGCCAATCGTAGCCGAGGGAGGTATAGAGGGAGAGGGAGGTGGTGTTCAGCGCCTCCTGGAAGAGCCGCACCTGCCGGATCTCCCGGCGCCGGGCCTCGTCGATCACCCTTTGCATCAGGGCGCGGCCGATTCCTTTCGCCTGAACCCGCGGGCTTACCGTGATCGGCCCCACGCCCGCGACTTCGTCCGCGTGCAGGAGGAAATTCGAGCCCACGACTTCCCCGTCCAGCACGGCCATCACCCCGGTATAGTCCGGGCGCTTGACCACCTGGGAGATGATCATGCCGCCGACTTCCGCATCCGGAATGTCCCTTTCGATGCCGAAGCGGTCATGCAGGGAGGAAAAGGCCTCGTGGCAAATCTGCGCGAGGCGGGGGATTTCTTCTTCCGTAGCGGGAACGAGCTGGAGCGCCATGCCGTGAATAGACTCCGGCACGCGTTTCCCCCGCAAGCTTGCAGAGCGGCTGGCAGGGCAGGCTCAGGGTTTTTCCCGGCGGTGGAAGGAGTGTGCCCAGCGCCGATCCCAGACGTGGAGCCAGGGATGGCTGCCGTGCCGGTCCGGGGCGGACCAGGCGGCATAGGCGATCCCCGCGACCCAAAGCGCGGGGACGAGGATCAGGGACACCCCCAGGGTGGCGATGGACAGCCAGAGGGCGATGAAGACCATCAGGACATTTCCTACGGTCAGGATCCCCATCCCGGCGAGATAGTGATGCTTGTAGAGATGCCCGGCACCGGGGAGCACGCTCAGCAGCGCCGCGATCTTGTTCCGGTCCACGGACCGCCACGCATCGAAAAGTTCCTTCATGGCGAGATAAACTCCTTTCTCACCTTTCATGCTGCCACATTCCCCGCCGCCAAGCAAGGACGGGAAAAGCCCGCCGGACGGTGAAGGAAGCCGGATTTCCGCACGTAGAAAAGCGCGCGTCCGCTCCGTCCGCGCCGGGCGGCTCTTTCTTGCCAGCCCCCGCGGCCAATCCCTAGCATCCGCCGAATCATGAAGATCCTCTCCGGCCTCCCCGCCTTCGCCCTGCTTTGCGCCGCCCTCCCGCAGGGTGCCTCCGCCCAGCAGGCGGAACCGCTCAAGGTCATGCTCATCACCGGCGGCTGTTGCCACGATTACAAGACCCAGACCGAGATCCTGAAAAAGGGCCTGGAAGAGCGGATCAACGTGCAGGTCACCCAGATCCACGTGGACGACGGCAGCACCAAGCCCGCGCTCCCGATTTACGGGAATCCGGATTACGCGGAAGGCTACGATCTGGTGATCCACGACGAATGCGCCGCGGACATCAAGGACGAGGAAACGGTGAAAGGGGTGCTCAAGCCGCACGTGGACGGCATCCCGGCCGTGAACCTGCACTGCGCGATGCACAGCTACCGCGTGGGAGATCACAACAAGAAGGCGAAGGAAGGCAGCAAGGACGCCCTGTGGTTCGAGTTCACGGGCCTGCAGTCCAGCCGACACGGCGCGCAAAAGCCGATCGAGATCGTGGTGGAGGACAAGAACCACCCTGTGACGAAGAGCATGAGCGGCTGGACCACCGCCAACGAGGAACTCTACAACAACGTGCAGGTCTTCGACAGCTCCCACACGCTCGCCACCGGCAAGCAGGACGGGGAGAAGGACGCCGTGGTGGTGTGGACGAACCTCTACGGCAAAAAGAAGACCCGTGTCTTTTCCACCACCATAGGCCACAACAACGCGACGGTGGAAGATCCCCGCTATCTGGACCTGGTGGCGAAGGGAGTCCTGTGGGCGACCGACAAGATGGATGCGAACGGGCGGCCGAAAGTCGGTTACGGGCGGCCGAAGAAGTAAGGCGGATTGACCCCGCCGGTCCCGGCTGCATAAGTTCGCGGTTGATGAACGCGATTTCCCTGCCGCCGCTCTTGATCGCGGCCCTGTTTTGCGCAACGGGCTGCAAGCCGCAGGCTCCGGCCCCGGCCCCGCCTTCCCAAGCCGCCGCCGATCCGTGCTCGAATGCCGACGGGGCGCTGACGGATGCTTCGTTCGTCTTCGTGGCTTCACCGCGGCCGGGGGAGCGGGTTGCCGGCGGTTTCGCCGTTTCCGGCTGCTCCCGCACTTTCGAGTCCACGGTGGTGTGGAAGCTGAAGGCGCGAGACGGCTCCGAGCTGGCGGGGGGCCATACGACGGGCGGAGGGGTGGACGGACCGGGGGCTTTTTCCTTCACCGTGGCCTACACCGTGCCGGAGCGCCAGATCGGCCACCTGGAGGTTTACGAGGAAGATGTCTCCGACGGGGAAGGACACCCTCCCGGCAGGAACGTGATCCCCCTGGTGCTCTCCCCGTGAGGGGGAAGCCGCTCAGAATCCGCGCCGCTTCCGCTTGGCCGCATTGCTCGCGCCGAGGGTGCTGAAGATCGCGAAGGCCAGCCAGGTCAGGAACATCGTCACGAAACCCACTAGCACGAAGGTGAGCAGGAAATTGAGGCCCTGCAGGATCCAATAGCTGAACATGACCAGCAGGCCGCGGCCGACATTGCCGGCGTAGATGTGGCCGATGCCGAAGGTCTGGAGGAAGATGCCCGGCAGGATCTCCAGCAGCGCGGCGATCCCGTTGTCGGGGCCGTTTCCAGCATGGGGGCGCACTTGGTTGGCAGGTTCCATGGTCATGGTTTTTCGTTCTTCGGGAACGGCGGCATCCTGGCATCCGCCGGAAGAGGCGGATATGGGAAAAGGGGCGCATTTGTGTAACGCGCGCAACCTTACAATTCCACCCTGAGCTCGCGGGCGACCCTGAGCACTCCCTCGATCGTGCGGGCTCCGTTGGCCATCCATTCGCGGCCGAACTCCGCGAAACCGAGGGGGGAAGCCGCCGCGCAAAGCAGGGCGGCGAGCACGAGCTGATTCGCCAGATAGATGATGACCAGGGAGAGGAAGGTGCCGTTTTCCTTCAGGTCCGGCTGGTCCCGAGGGATCATCCACAGCGTCCAGAGCAGGTGGAAAGCCCAGAAGAAGCCGACGTAGCAGAAGAGGATCTTGTCCGACACGGGCGGGAGCTCCAGCGCGAAGCCGAGCAAGGCATGGGCCACCACGCCCACGGCGGCCCATAGCGGCACGAAATAGGGCGAGAGGGCGATGACGATGTTCGTCTTGTCCGTGGTCACGTAGCCGCCGTCCAGGCTCACTCCCCAATCGCTAACCCGCCCGCGGAAGACCCAGATGAAGAGGATGTGCGTGAGCTCGTGGCCGAGCACGTAGAGGTAGAGGAAAAACGGGCGCAGCAGGCCGCTGAAGAACCACCCCGTCATCAGCAGCACGCCGGTGGCGAAATACCAGAAGGCGGGCATCTGCCAGAACCCATGGTCCAGCGTGGCATCGCTGAATTGCGAAAAGAAGGTCCAGGAAGTAACCCAGCAGAAAGGCAGGATCAGAAGGCCCAGCATCCAGCGGCCCATCCGCATGAGCAGCCCCGCCGGGGCTTCCTCGTAACCCATGGCGGTTCCGGCGATGGCGGCGCGGACGTGTTTCAGGTCCCGCTGGCCGAGGCGGCGGTTCACCCGCTCGCGGGCACGCGCATCCGCGCGGCGCAAGGCCTCCGAAAAGGGCTGGCGGCGGCGGCGGCGGTTGCCTCCGCTCGTCGTCGAGCCCAGCCGGATTTGCTTTTTTCGCGTCCTCGCCATGCGCGAGCGCGTGATTACTTCGGAACTCTTAATAAATCAAGTTCCGATACGTGTTCAAACGATCTTCAAACGGGCGAGGTCCTGGGTATCCACCAGGCCGACCGCCCGGCCTTCCGCATCGAGCACCACGACATCGTCCACGCGGTGGGATCCGATGGTCTGGACGGCTTCCACGGCCAGGGAATCCGCCTGCACGCTGATGGGATTCCGCGTCATGAGTTCCGCCACGGGCTTTTCCCCTACCAGGGCATCCCGCTGGTAGCAGCGGGCGAAATCGCCATGGGTGAAGATCCCGGCGAGCTGGCCATCCGGCTCCACTACCACGCAGGCACCGGCCCGGGCTCCGGTCATCGCCACCAGCGCATCCCGGACGGTGGCACCGGCGGGCACGGAGGCGAGTTGCGCGCCGGACCGCATGATGTCGGAAACGCGCGTCAGCAGGGCCCGGCCGAGAGCGCCGCCGGGGTGGAAGCGGGCGAACTGTTCCTCCGTGAAGCCGCGGGCCTCCAGCAGCACCATCGCCAGTGCATCGCCCATCACCAGCATCGCGGTGGAGGAGGAAGTCGGCGCGAGATTGAGCGGGCAGGCCTCCCGGTCCACGGAGGTGTCCAGCACCACGTCGCTATGCTCCCCCAGGGTCGAGTTCGGCTTTCCGGTGAGGGCGACCAGGAAGACATCGAAGCGCTTCACGTGCGGCAGCAGGTCCAGCAGTTCCGGCGTTTCCCCGGAATAGGAGAGCAGCAACACGGCATCGCCATCCGACACGAGGCCGAGATCGCCATGCAGCGCGTTCTGGGAATTCAGCACCACGGCCGTGGCCCCGGTGGAATTGAGCGTGGCGGCGATCTTGTGCCCGATGTTTCCGGACTTCCCGATGCCGACGACGACGATCTTCCCCCGGCGGTCCAGGGTATCGCGCAGCATTTCCACCGCGCGGATGAAAGCACCATCCAGCCGCGCGGCCATGCGTTCCAGGGCACCGGTCTCGATTTCGATCACACGCCGCGCATTCGCCAGGAAATCCATGCCCGGAGGATGGATGTAGAGGGCCGGGCGGGAAATGGAAAATTGCGGGCGGGTCCTTCAGTCATCCTGTCCCCGGTTCTCCTGCTGCTTCCGCATGATCGCTCCGGTGGCGTTTCCTTCCTCGGTCCCATCGGAATGGTAGAGGATGTAGTCGAAGGCATTCGCAAGCTTAACCTCGACCATTGCACCCGCTTTCAAATCCTTGATGTGGAAGGGGCTGTTTTGGAGGGAGCCGGAAAGAACATTGTCATCGCTCCACTTCATCACCTCGATCCACATCCACTCGTCGCCTTCGTCATCCCGGGTGAAGGGTCCTTTGACCAGGAGGCGGCTTCCGGGCGGCATGCCTTCCTTGAAGCGGTCCTTCATTGCAGAGAGCTTTTCCCTTGCGGCCTTCGAGGCCCTTTGCAGTTCCTCGTCGTCATGGTCCACGGGAATGATCGCATCCCGAGATCCCCAGAAACGGGAGACGACATCCAGGCGCTTTTCATCCTCGCTACCCCCCCTGCCGTGCCGGAAATCCAAGGATATCTGGGCGTTGTCCGGATCACCGTCATCAGGAGTTCCCTTCATCAAGGCAAGCAGCGCCTTTCCCTCGCCGTTCTCGAAAAGCGATTCGCGGTAATCCTTCGCCACGGCTTCCGGTTTCAAGCGGTCCAATGACATCTCGAAGCGCGCCGCGTCTTCGATGCGGGGATCCGTCGCGATGCTCTGGCAGAAAACGTTGATGAGGTTTCCTAGCGCCATATTCTCCGAGGACACGAAGCGCTCCACCGCCACATCCGGCAGGCCGAGCTTCTCCATGCCGAGGGTGACCCCGCGGAGGTAGCCCGAGCCATCGCCGCGGTCATAGGCATGAATCGTAATTTGGCTGCGGATGTCCGGGATCTCGGAGGAGCCCCAGCCTTCGATGCGCTTCTTCTTCCACGCGTCCCGGTGGAAGCATTCGCGCGTGGCGCTATCCCAAACGAAGGCTCCGGTCTTCACGGCGTGGGAATGCATCGCGCGGTTGAAAGCTTTCAAATCCTTCAAGATCCTGTCCCCCGGCGTGACCAGGACCGCCACCGTGGCGGATTCGGTTTTCCGGATCGCGCGGACATCTCCGATCTCCATCCCGCGGGCGGCATGTTTGAAATAATCCTCCTCCGGAACCGGGTAGTTCTCCAAGGGTGCCTTTTCTTCGAAAAGCACGATAAAGGGAGGGTCCTCCGCCTCCTCGAAGCCGGATACCACGGGCATTCCCTTCATTTCCTCCTCCACCGCTTTCTTGAAGGCTTCCCGGACATCCATCGCCGGCTTCGGGGCGTAGTAGAACACCACCCCGGCTGCGGCCCCTTTTTGCCGGAGGTTTCCCGCATCCTGGAAATTGCCCTCCCTCGCCAGACGGCACTGTCTCCGGACTTCGGCACCGTTGATGCGGATCGAGCAATCGGGGCCCTTGTCTTCCAGGATCTTCCCCGCGAGCAGCTTGTTGGCCGGCCCCAGGATCGAGAAATGATCCTCGCCGCGGACCTTGAAGATGCGGACCTTGTCGTTTTTGTTACGCTGGCGCAGCGCCTCCAGGGCGCGGCTGTTTCCATCCTCCCCTTCCATGATTAGAGTGGAGCAGGAGATTGCGGCCAGGAATTCCACGGGAGCGCGCAGGCGGCTTTCATCCGGATCTTTGACGTCAAAGGGCAAGTAATCCTGCCCGTAGGCGGCGACCGAATCCGAAGGACCGAAGGAGAAAACGGCGCGGAATTTGCCCGCCGGAGCCGCTTCCGCGGCGAGCAGGGCCAGTGTTCCTCCCGTACTGTGACCTCCGAGGTAAATCCGCGAAGGATCGACCCATGGCAATGAAGCCGCGTGCTTCGCCGCGGCGAGCACGTCGTCCACTTCGCCATAGTGGCCCTCCTTGAATCCGGGATTGTCGTTCCCGCCGCGGAGCGAGGGATACATCATGGGTATCCCCGCCTTGCGGTAAGCAGCGGCGGACTGGTCGTTCTCGACCGGACAATCCTCCCAGGCGATCCCGGAGATGCTGTTACTGAATCCTCCGGTGAGCCAGATGACGAGAGGATGCTTTTTGCCGTCGCCGGGATCCGGACTGAGATAGGCGGCGAGATCCCCGGCGGGCGATTTATAGCGGACCAGCCGGAAGAATCCCCGCGGGGGCTCTTCCGGAGCGGCGTCCTCGGACTCCTTTCTCAGCAGCTTCGTGGCAAAACCGGCCCGTCCTTCGGCCAAGCCTCCTTCCGGAGCTTGATCGCCCCTTTCTTGACCGAATGAAAAGGAAGCCGAAAAGAAGGCGAGGCCCGCGAAAAGCAGGAGGCGGGAGGGGGAGGGATACGGGATCATGCAAAGACATGATCCCATGACTCTCCCCGGGGAAAGCCCAAATGCATCTCCCTCCGCCGCCGTTCAATTCGCCACGATATTCACCAACCTGCCGGGCACGACGATCACCTTGCGGACCGTCTTTCCGTCGATCTGCTCCTTGATCTTCTGCGTGCCGAGCGCGGCGGCTTCCACGGCTGCCTGGTCGGCGTCCTTTGCCACGGTGATCTTGTCGCGCAGCTTGCCGTTGATCTG
>CBFGVD010000018.1:0-15292 GCA_965651965.1 uncultured Verrucomicrobiaceae bacterium
TCCCTACACCGGCTGGGACCGCTTCGGGCGGACCCAGGACATGCGCTGGGTGAAGGGTGCCACGACGCTGGAGCGGGTGCTCTACGGCTACGACCGGGACAGCCGCCGGACCAGGCGGGAGAACTCGGTGGCGACCTCCGGCGAGGACGAGTTCTACCAGTACGACGGGCTCTCGCAGGTGAAGGACCGGACGCGGGGCGACCTCAACGTCAACCACACCGCGATCGGCGGGGTGCCGCTGCGCAAGGAGGCCTTCGGCTACGATCCGATCGGGAACTGGAAGGACTACGACGTGTGGCAATCCGGGATCCGGACGCTGGACCAGACCCGGGTGCCCAATACCTCGAACATCCTGACGCAAATCGACGGGTCGAGCGCGCTGCTGGACCACGACGCGGCGGGGAAATAGGGAGGGAGTTGAGATTCCTTACCCTCCTGAGAATAATGCAATCAGGGAGCGCATGGGCCTTAATCCTCTGAATAATACCACTGGACCGAAACGTTGAAATAAAATGAAATTCCTAATAATGACCTATGCTCTGCTTGCCATGGATACCCATGGACAAGCGCCCTCGATATCTTTGGTTGAGCTTATTTCATCTCCTCAAAAATATGACGGGAAGATTGTGAGATTTCACGGGGTTATAAATATCGAATTTGAGAACAACGCCGCATATTTGAGCAAAGATCATTGGGAAAACATGGTAACTTCATGTGGGATATGGATGGACTTATCACCAGAGCTTGCAGCGGAAAGGAAATGGGGAAATGGGAGGTATTTCTTGATTGAAGGAACTTTTAACGCCTCTGAAAAGGGACACATGGGGCTCTGGAGAGGGTCCGTGTCAAAAGTCACTTTGCTGAATATGCACGAAAAGAAGAAGTGAAGTGAACTCCGAGCGCCAACCAATGGCAAGGCTCGTGCCACCCATTTGCAGAACGAAGCATGGAAAGCTTCTCCACGGCTGAACACCCTATGACTTTGGAAGCATGAACGACACCCCCGCCGCTTTCTCCATTGCTTCGCGCACCGTTGGCGGTTCGCTCTTCATCCTTGGCCGTAGCAGTCCGGGGTAGCGGCTCGGATTCGTCCTCCGGCACCCACGGCCATCCAACCCCACTACCATGAAGAGCGGAATCACCAGGGGCTGGAAAATAAGACTATCGAGGCGAACTTCGCCGCCAGCGAAGCCGGAAAATTGAAGTGTCGGGGACGCCTGGGAGGCTTGCTCCGCTACTACCACCGGGAGGAGCAGAGTTCTAGTTTCTGGACACTACGCCGCCATCGCTTGGACCGCCTCGGACTTGTCCGAGTAATTTTGATGTACACGATTACCGTCCGGCTTCGTACCGGTCACCCGCCACGACTTTGTGCCGACCCGGTTTCTGAACGACGGGAGCTTCAAGACGATTACCCTCTTGGGAGGTGCCACGGTGCGTTTTTGGCAACCGCCGTGGTAGTCGGCACGCTCGGCACTACGATTTCCTCCCAGGAAGAGCGGGCCCCGGAGCCGCGGGGCGGCCGGGTCAATCGGGACCGGCAAAGGGCGGGCGTTCATAGACGGGCGATTCGTCGAGCACCCGCGAATCGCCGGTGGCCGCTAGTTCCGCCATCAGGCGAGCCCGCAGTTTTTTCTTCATCGCCGCATGGGCCGGATCGCCGGCCAGGTTCTTCATTTGCCGGGGATCGTCCCGCAGTCGGTACAATTCTTCCGCCGGGCGCGGGCCGAAGGCCAGCTCCCAGGCGGCTTTCCACCGGGGATGATTCCGATGCTCGTAAAGCCATGCCTTGGTGGGGCCGGCATCCATGTCGGGGTATGCAGCGCGGGATTCATGCAGCAGCTGGCGGCGGGTCGGCGGCTTTTCCGGGCGGCCGGGCGGATGGAGATCCCCGCCGGGCAGGCGGCCGGGTTCAAAATTGACGATATATAGGTATTCGTGCGTGCGGATCGCTCGCTGGGGATAGGGCAGGCGTCCGGCCCGGGCTTCGTTCACGTGGCGCTCGCGGCCCATCAGGACATGGTCGCGGGAGGGGTCGATCCGGCCGGAGGCTCCGGAGCGCAGGATCGGCACGAGCGAGCGGGCGGACATGTCCGGAGGTGCTTTCCGCCCGCCGAGCTCCAGAAAGGTCGGAGCCAGATCGGGCAGCGATACGAAGTCGTCCACGACCCGCCCCGCCGGGACGCCGGGGCCCGCGATGACCAGGGGGACCGATGTGCCGAAGTCGTAAAGGGTGCATTTCCCGCGAGGGAAGCCCGGCGCGCCATGATCGCCGCTGACGACAAGAATGGTGTTCTTCCATTCGTCGTTCGCTTTCAGTTCGCCGATCAGCACTCCGATCGCGGCATCGAAGGCAAGCACCTCTCCCAGGTAGTCGCAGAGATCCTCGCGGATTTCGGGGACGTCCGGCAGGAAGGGCGGCAATTTCCCGGAGAGAGCATCCGGATCGAGGTTCCACAGGACCTTCCCCGAGCCCTTGACCCATTCGCGGTGGGTATTGGTAGGGCCGAACCAGTAGAAGAAGGGCTCGTCTCCGCGGCGGGCGCGGAGAAAGGCGCGGAAGTTTTCCCTCACCTCGCCGAGCAGCCGTGCCTTCGCCTCCTGCAGGGGCATCCCTCCGGCGGTCAAGCTCGTGACGCGCTGCGAGAAGCGGTTGAAATCGCGCCCGGCGGCTTCGTAGGCATGGCGCTGGCCGTCGAAAGGCGCGTCCACCGGCGTGCCCGGCGACCAGACCTTGTAGGACTTCCCGATGTGATAGCCGCCCTCCCGCAGCAGCAGCGGAAAGGAGGGCAGCGCGGTATCCCACACGGCCCCGGTGAGGATGCCTCCCCGCCCGGTCTGCCAGAAGTGCCGGCCGCTCAGGAGCGCGCTGCGGCACGGCGTGCACGAGGGCGAGCTGACATGAGCGTGCCGGAACAACACGCCCGCCTTCGCCACCGCATCGATGTGCGGGGTGGTGATGATACCGTTGATTCCCGGTTCCGCATCCGCCGCCGCATAGGCGCTTGCATGGCGGCCGTAGTCGTCGGCAAACGCGAATACGATATTCGGGCGGTCCGCCCCGCCGCCGATGCCCATGGAGGCGGCGAGGATCAGGATGACGGTTCTCATGAAAGTGGTGCTACCGCTCGATCCGAAGGAAATATTTCTCCGGTGCCCCGGTCACATCGACTTCGGCCCGATATTCCCCGGGAGCCGTTTCCGTTATCGTCGCGTTGGCGGTTTCGTCGATGTCGAAAGTGCCGAGATCGGCAGAACCCATGATCTTCCATCCCGCAGCCCCCGCGGCGGAGGCGAAATGGATGGTGAAGACGCCGTCTTCCAGCGAGGAACCCGTGACCCGGATGTCGGTGACCTCCACGGGAATGCTGCCGGGGTCGTTCGGATCGCTTCCGGCCGCGATCTCTTCGCCGTCGGAAAATTCGTCGCCGTCGCTGTCGGCGTTGTTCGGATCCGAACCGTGAAGGGCAACCTCGTCGAAATCGCTCAACCCGTCTTCATCGCGGTCGGAAACGGTGATGCTCCCGATCCCGCCGTCATTGCCGGCAAGAAGCGAAGGCTGCGGGGAGAGCGCCACCGCGTCCAGCAAGAGGCCCACTTCCCGGCCGCGGATATGGACGGTGATGCTTCCTTGGGAGTCGGGCACGTACACGTCGGGCATCGCGGTCGGGATGGGAACGAAGATTCCGGGCTTCGCGGCGGCGCGGGCCTCGGCATCGCCGGTGACCAGGAACCACTTCGGCAGGTCGAGCGGACCGCGCTCCCACAGCTGGTTCGCGCCCACGGTTCCGGCGAATTCGCCGGGCGTGGTTTCGGCGAAGAAGCTGTCGTTGCTGCCGTTGGTCTGGGAGCCGGTCGTCGCGGGCTCTCCATTGTCGTCGTCGCCGATGGCGATGGCGCTGTCGGAGGGAGTCGCGACACGCGCATACAGGTAATGGGTCACTCCGGGCTCGAGTCCGGTGAACTGAAAGGTCACGGAGCCCTGGGCGGCGCCGTTTGTTGGCGCATCGCCGCCGTCGCCGTACAGGTCGTTATCGTGGACCAGGGCCGCGGTTCCGGAGAGGGTGGGGGAGATCGCGGTGTTATCGATTCCG
Source organism: uncultured Verrucomicrobiaceae bacterium (assembly GCA_965651965.1). GTDB lineage: Bacteria > Verrucomicrobiota > Verrucomicrobiia > Verrucomicrobiales > Akkermansiaceae > Haloferula. The sequence goes on from CBFGVD010000018.1 coordinate 4,095, forward strand.
GGGACGGCCTGGGGATCGGTGCCGTACGGCTGGTTGACGCCGTCGATCAGGCTCCAGTCTTCCGGGTCGTAAAGCGCGTCCTCCGCCTCGATCGTCGCGGGCGGCGCCAGGACGGGCACGCTGTAGAAATCGAAGGGATCGCTGCCGCCGAGAAGCTCCTCGTTGTCGGTGGATCCGTCGAAATCGGTATCGGCGTAGTGCGGGCTGCTGTTGAAAATACCGTTCACGAGTCCTGGCGGGGCGTCGGGATTCTCGCGCCCGTCGGGAATGCCGTCGCCATCGCTGTCGGGATTCGCGGGATTGGTTCCGGTATTGCCGGCGTCGGTCCAGTAGTTGACGTTGGTCTCGAGGTTGTCGGCATAACCATCGCCATCCGTGTCCGGTAGCAGCGGGTTGGTCCGCACCCCGGCATAGATCCGGTTCCATTCGTCGCCGTCGGAAATGGTATCCCCGTCCGTGTCGGCGAGCAGGACATCGGTGTGGGTGATGTTTTCCTCGTACCAATCGCTCAAGCCGTCGCTATCGCTGTCGGTCCCGCTGGCAGGGTCCGGCACGGCGGTGATGCGGATGTTGTCGAGCCCGCCGGCAAGGCTGTCGTCGGCGTTGTTGCGCTGGACCCTGGCGACGATGCCCGCGGTGTTTCCCGGGGAGAATCCGCCGAAACCGGCGAAGTCGGGAACATTCCAACTGTTGGTTCCGAATGACGCCGCGTTGGCGTAGTCATAGACCGACATGGTGACCGTGCGGCCCATCTCCCCCGGGTTGATCTCAAGCAGATCCGTGATCGAAACATCCACGCGGTACCAGTTTCCCGCCACCAGCGCGCCTTCGGGGATGGTCACGGTATCCGCCCCGCCGGTGGTGCTGAAGAGAATCGTGGAAGGGCCGAAATTCGACTGCCGGAGGCCGAACCCGCCGTTGCCGAGCTGGCCGAAGAACATGCCGGTATCGGCATTCTGACTGAAAGTCCCTTCGCTGCCCGACAGTTGGTTCAGGAATGCAACGCCGTTCCCGATGCTGGTGGCGGAGGGGCCGCCCCCGGCGGAGAACCTCACGTCGAAGCTGACCGTGTTCGTCACGTCGACCTCGGGAGCTTCCGGCCGGGCCGCGATCATGGTGATGTTGTTTCCCGGCGTGGTCGGAGGAGGCAGGGTCAAGAACTGGCCGTCCAAGCCGTTGGCGGAGGCGGCTTCGATGATGCCGCGCGAACCCGCGGCGTTCGACCATCCGTCCTGATTGGTGTCGGGAAATTGGAGGCCGGTGTTGGCTTGTCCGCCGATGTTGATGTCGCCGGTTTGGTACGACTCGAAGTTCAAGATGGCGGCATTCAGGCCAGGGCCGGCGCAAGCGGCTGCACAGCAGATCAAGACACGGTATTTCCGGGCCGATCCGATCAGAGAGTTCTTGGGGATTTCCATGAGGGTTTCGGGTTGGGCTTCAGCGGGTATAGCGCCGTCTGCGACAGAGAACCCGACACGGGGGGCGAAAAAACTTCGCAGCCCCTTCCGGCTGGACCGTGCGCCATCCCCCGTTGCCGCGGCGGAGCGGGAGCCGCGGGGCGGCAGATCGGGCGGTGCGAACGGGGCCTTACCGCCTGTCCGCTTCGAGCCGCATGAACTCGCGCGGCAGGGCGTTGTCCGCGAAGGAGACCCGCCAGGAATCCAGCCCCGGCGACGCGGGCGGCCCGGGAGCGAGGGAAAAGCGGGCGGGATCGGCCACGAAGTCGAGGAGGTCGTCCGACCATAGCAGCCGCACCTGGTAGCCATCCACCAGATACGAGCCGGCGGGGTCGCCGAGGCCGCCGGTGCGCAGCTTCAAGAGGAAGTCTCCCGCTCCGGTCGCTCCGATGGCGCTTCCGGGACTGCCGGGATCGAGCGGGTCGGTCATCATCAGGAATTCCAGGAGATTTGGGATTCCGTCGCGGTCGGCATCGGACTCGTCGGCGGCATCTCCGATGTTGGCGGAAGACCCGAACCATGTGTTCCGGAAGTCTTCGATCGGGGAAAAGCCGGACGATGCGGTAATGACCTGATCCTTGAAAATTCGGGCGGAGGAATTCACCGCTCCCAGGCGGAAGATGTAGCTGCCCGGATCGAAGAGGGCGAGCGGGGAGGCCGGTGCGGAGGCGTCCGCCAAGTGATGCCCGCCCGCCGCGCCCACGGTGGTCCATGGTTCAGGGCTGCCGTTGGAGACGCTCGCGTTCAGTGAGAAATAAGCATCCCGGCCGACCGTTGAAAGGGCCGGATCGAGCGTGATCCGCGGGGACTGCGGAACCGTTGCGGAAGCCGTGGGAGTGACCGGGATCGGGTCGGTCGCCGGGTTGTATTCGAAATCCAGCGACAAGATCATCTTGTCGATGACGGCGCCGTCCGCCGCCATGTAGAGGTTCAGCACATGCATCCCGGGAGCCCGGACCCAGACGCCCAGGGTGTTTCCTTCCCCGGCGGTTTTCGACCAGGCGGGAGTACCGCTCCGGGTCAGCTTCGCATTGTCCAGGGATTCGGCGAGCATGCCGTCCAGGGCGAAATGGCAGGAGTCCGATCCGGCGTCTCCGCCTGCTCCCAGGACCCACAGCTGGTAATAGCCGGGCTTCGCGAAATGGATGAAATAGTCTGCCCGTGGCGCTTCGGTCAGGAAGCCCGGGTTCCCGTGGTTCGTGCCGATGTCCGGCGTGGCGGCGAGCGTCGCGCTGCCGGCCGTCCAACGGTGGGTGGCGCTGTCGTGTTTGCGGGAGAAGTTCTCCGCTTCGATCGCGATCTCCCGGGCACCTGCAGGCTGCGTGTAGATCCGCGGGCTGGCCGTGGCCGGGGCGATCTCGATCAGGCTTGAACGGTACCCCCAGGTGCCGCGCGTATCGGCGGCAGCGAGGATGCTTGCCCAGCCGGGCTTCGTGAAAGTCGCCTTGGCCCCGGTCACGCGGGCCCCGGCGGAGCCTCCTCCGGCGATCCAGTGGAGCTCTTTCGATTCGCGGTCGCCGGCGAGGGTGGCGGAGAGCGTCAGGCCCGTTCCGGCGTCGTCCAGGCGGGTGAGGATGCCGGCCGGGGAATGGCTCGTGAGCGTGGAGAGGGACTGGAAAGCCGGAGCCGCCCACTCGTTGTAGGTTTTACCGGCGGTGAAATCGTCGGCGTGGCCGGAGGAGAAGCGCGGATAGGAATCGATGAGATCCCCGAAGCCCAGGACCCGTGGATCCTGATCCGCGAGGAGACGGATCCGCATCTCGTCCTTCATGGAGGCGATGGTGGCGGCGTGGGCGGGATCGCCGATCAGGTTGTGGAGACCGTCGGGATCCGCGGCGAGATCGTAGAACTCATGGGAAGGCCGCTTTTCCGTCATGAGATCGAAGTAGCTCATGAGCGTCCTTCCCCGCGCATCGGTGGATGCGGTGTCGTTCGCGTTGCGCGTGTTGAACAAGAGGGTGCGGGAAGGGGACCCGTCGGTATCCCAATAGCCCGGATGGTGAATCACGCCGCCGGGCGGATCGCCGGTAGGCCAGCGGTCCGCCTTGATGTTCCAGATCAGGCAGTAGCGGTCGCGGAAAAGGACGCGGCCCGGATACCCGGCATTGAGCGGACGGGCGTTGGTATGCCGCTCCCGCCCGGCCAGCATGCCGGCGCGATCGAAGCCGGGCACCTCCCCGCCTTCGCTGCTGCGGAAGATCGGGTCCAGGTCCTTGCCGGACATTTGCTCCGGTACCCCGATGCCCGCGGCTTTGAGGATGGAAGGGGCGATGTCGATCAGGGAGACCCAGTTCTTGATCACGCGTCCGGGGTTTTTGATGCCGTTCGGCCAGCGGATGGCCAGCGGGCTGCGCACGCCTCCGGGCCGGATGTTGGCCTTGCCGGAGGGGAAGGGCATGCCGTTGTCGGAACAGACGATCACGATCGTGTTGTCGAGTTCCTCGGCGGTCAGGGAGAGGATGGCCCGCTGGACGTGGCGGTCGAACCACTTCACCTCCAGCAGATAGTCCGCGATGTCGCCGCGCACGGCGGGGGTGTCCGGGAGATAGCCGGGCACCTGGACGTGGGCGGGGTCGAATTCGTGAAGCGGGTTGTCCGTGCCGGAGTCCTTCTCGTATCCCCGGTGCGGCTCGTTGGCACCGAGCCAGAAGCAGAAAGGGCTGCCCGGCGGACGGTTGGCGAGAAACCTCCGGAAGCCGCCCGCATAGTCTTCGCTGCTGATGCCGTCGGCCGGGGGGACCAGGCTGGGGCTGGCGACATCCGGTCCCGCGGGCGACACGTCGCGTTGTCCTTTGAAGCTGCCCGGCCCCCATCCCTTGCCGACATGGCCCACCTGATACCCGGCCTGCGAGAAGAGATCCGGATAGGTGACCAGATCGCCGGGAAATAGCGAGTCATGGGTTCCCGCCTCGCGGATCTGCCAGATCTGGGCCCCGCAGAGGATCGCGGCCCGCGTGGGGGAGCACCCCGGGGACGGCATGATGGCCCGGTTGAAAAGGAGTCCCTCCCGCGCGATCCGGTCGAAGCCGGGAGTGAAAATATCGCCGGCGGTTCCGGGCGGATCATAGCCGCTGCCCTGGCCGCTCGCGCCGAGGTAGGCGGACGCATGCGGATAGGATTGGTCGTCCGAAATCAGGAACAGGACGTTCGGCTTGGAGGAGTCCAGGTTCGGGGTGCCCGCGACAGGGTCATACACGGGCTCCGGGTAGGGATCCGCCGGGTCGGCCACCGTGCCGGTCGAATATGGATCGGCATCGGAGTTCAGTGTCACGCCGCGCAAGCGGATCTGGTCGGCATCCAGGATATTTCCGGCCAGCAGCCCGATGCGGTTGAAGGCGCGGGTTGCGGGCGCGGTATCGGTGGCGGCGTGGGCGGCCAGCAGCGTTCCCCCTTGGCCGATGGAACTCGCGACGGCCAGGCGGCCGTCCGAATTGGAAATCGTGAAGGCGAAATGGTAATCGGTATCGTTCCGCAGATAGCCGGTGGCACCGTTGTATGTGGCCAGGATGGTATCCGCCCCGGCGGAAGAAGCGAAGAGCCCGTTGTTCGGGTGATTGCGTTTCCGCAGCGTCCCGCCGGCGGTGGCCGGGGTGTCGATCCCCGCCCAATATCCCAGCCACCCGTGGTTGTCCGCGGATCCGGCGGAATCGAAGATGCCGATGCGGAAGGCATCCGCGTTCGGGGGATTCGCCGCGATTCCCCGGCACGTGAAGGTCCCCTCCAGCGTGAGAGATTGCCCCGGGTTCAGCGTGACGCCCGCGAAGGTCGCGTGGATCATGCTGTCGTCGGCATCGCCGGGAGTGCCGTCGCCCCAATCGAGGTTGCCCGCACCGGCCGCCGGGACCGACAGCGCGGGTGTTCCCGAACCTGTGCCCCACGCATCGTTCGCGACGGGCGCCGACAGGACGGCGGAGAGGGGCAGCAACGGCAGCAGCGCCGCGGACCGGAAGATCGTGATCATGTGCTGGGATTCAGGAAAAAGGCCGCCGCGCGGCTGCCGGACACTTCGCCGGGAAATGCGGCCGGAGCCGGGTTCCTGCGGGTATAGCGCTATCCGGGGTCATGAACCCGACACGGAATTTTGCGAAAGTCCTGCGTGCCATCCGTCCTTGCGCCGCTGCGCGGATGGCATTAGAAGCCTTTACTCTTCTCCCGGAGAGGAGCGGTCCGCCCGCTCCGTTTGTTCTCCGCCGAACCCGACCTTTCACTGCGATAAAAAACCCATGAATCAGGTGACCTTGGTGCTTGAGTCCATGCGGCACGGGCACTCGTCGGAAGCCCTGCTGCCTCTGGTTTACGATGAACTGCGCCGGCTGGCGCTGGCCCGCCTGTCCCGGGAGGCGGGCGGCCAGACGCTCCAGGCCACGGCACTGGTTCACGAGGCCTGGCTGCGCTTGGTCGATCACAGCGCGCGAACCTGGGAGAACCGCGCGCAATTCCTCGGGGCCGCGGCGCTCGCGATGCGGCGGATCCTGATTGAAAACGCACGCCGGAAATCCCGCTTGAAACGCGGCGGGCACCTGAAGCGCGTGGACGAGGTCGAGATCGAGGCTCCTTCCGCGGCGGGCGACGAACGGTTGCTGCAGATCGATGAAGCGCTCGAGCGGATGGAAGCGGTCGATCCCGAAAGGGCGCGGATTGTCACCTTGAAATTCTTCGGCGGACTGACGAACCGGGAGGTGGCGGAAGTCCAAGGCGTGACGGAACGTACCGTCGAACGCCATTGGGCCTTTGCCAAAGCCTGGCTCTACCAAGCGATGCTCGACCATGCCTAGCAGCGGGAATGCGGATGCCGGCCGCGGCGACGAAACGCTGTTTACCGCGGCACTGGAACGGCCGCCCGCCGCGCGCGCCGGCTTCCTCCGCGATGCCTGCAAGGGGAACCCTGCCCAAGCCGCGCGGGTGGAACGCTTGCTCGATGCTTGTCCGTCCGCGGACGAGTTCTTTGCCGAGGGAGCCTTCGAGCTCCACCGGGCCATCCGCGATTTCACGGAATCCCCCGAAGCCGCTGCGCTCGATTTTGAGTTCCCCGGCGAGGGAACCGGCGATTGGATCGGACCCTACCGGCTCCTGCAAAAAATCGGCGAAGGCGGCAACGGCCTGATCTACATGGCGCGCCAGGAAAAGCCGATGCGCCGCATGGTGGCGATCAAGGTGATCAAGCTCGGCATGGACACCCGCTCGGTGATCGCGCGCTTCGAGGCGGAGCGCCAGGCGCTTGCGATGATGGATCATCCCAACATCGCGAAGGTCCTGGACGCCGGATCGACGGCGGCCGGCCGGCCTTATTTCGTCATGGAGCTGGTGAAAGGCGTCCGCATCACCGATTTCTGCAACGAGCGCGGGCTCGGGAACCGCGAGCGCCTCGGACTTTTCATCGAAGTCTGCCACGCGATCCAGCACGCCCATCAGAAGGGCATCATCCACCGCGACCTCAAGCCCTCGAACATCCTGGTCACCCTGCACGACGGCAAGCCGGTGCCGAAAGTGATCGATTTCGGCATCGCGAAGGCGACCGGGACCTCGCTCACGGATAAGACGCTGTTCACCGCATACGCCCAGTTCATCGGCACCCCGGCCTACATGAGTCCGGAGCAGGCGGATTTCAGCGGGCTCGACGTTGATACCCGCAGCGATATCTACAGCCTGGGCGTGATTCTCTACGAATTGTTGACCGGCCGCCCTCCCTTCGAAACCGGCGAGCTGCTGGCCGGCGGGATGGACGCGATGCGCCGGACGCTGCGCGAGACCGAACCTCCCCGGCCGTCGCGCCGGCTTGACCTGCTGAGCCCGGATGACCTCACCCTCACCGCATGCCAGCGCCGGTCCGATCCGCAGCGGCTGGCACCCCAGCTTCGCGGCGATCTCGATTGGGTGGTGATGAAGACCCTGGAGAAGGATCGCAAGCGGCGGTATGAAACCGTCGATGGCCTGGCGCTCGACCTGCAGCATTATTTGAACGACGAGCCGGTGTCCGCCCGGCCCCCCACCCGCCGCTACCGCTTCCAGAAGTTGATGCGGCGGAACAAGGCCTTGTTCATCTCCGGCACCACCGTGGCGCTCGCATTGGTCGCCGGGCTCGGCTCATCGACTTATCTGCTCTTGCGGGAGAGGGAGGCGACGCGGCGGCTCGCCCTGGCCGAACAACAGCAAGCCGCGCTGCGCGTACAGGCCGAGCGGGGCCTGGCCGAGGAATCCAAGCTGCGCAGGCTGGCGGAAGCCCGTGAAACGGTCACCCAGGCGGTGGAGTTCATCCGCAGGAGGGACATGGCCGCGGCGGATGCGCTGGTGGCGGATCTCACCCCGCCCGGGCCTCTCCCGGGAGCTTCGCATGTCTTCCGCAGCCTCGGCGAATGGCACGCCCAGAACGGCCGCTGGAGCGAAGCGGCCGCGCGTTTTTCCTGCCTGACCGTCGTCAATCGCCACGAACCCGGGGACATACCCTCGCTCGATCACCTGAAATGCGGCATCGCTTGGGCGGAGTCCGGGGATTTCCACCGTTTCGATGCCTTCCGGCGCGAAATGTTCGGGCGCTACTCCCGGGTATCCGGCGGGATCGCGCCGGAACGGGCCTTGAAAATCGCGATGCTGTTGCCGGCCGGCGAGCCGCTGCTCGCGGAGGTCGCACCGCTGGTCGATTCGCTGGGCGTTTCCATCGAGCGGGACCGCCCGCCCAAAGGCCCGGATCATCGCAGCCAGATGCTGCTTTGGCGGATGCTTTCGGTTTCCCTCGCCGAGTACCGCCGGGGCGATGCTTCCCGCGCCCGGGATCTGGCCCGCCGTTGCACCGGTGCGGATGCCGCCGCGGGATCGCAGCGGGCCACGGCATCCGTCGTTCTCGCCCTGGCGCTGGCACGGGAAGGCGATTTTCCCGCCGCCTCCGCGGAGCTGGAGAACGGGAAGAAAATGATCGAAGCCGCCCTGCTGGAAGGGCCGGGCGGAGCCAAGAACAAGGACGGATCTTGGTACGATTGGGTGCTCGCCCGCATTTTGCTGCGAGAGGCCCGGGCGGCCCTGGCGGTCGCCCCCCCGTGACCGGTCGCGGCCTCCGGGAACCGGCAGGGTCCCTCAAGCCGCTTCCGCGCCCCTTACAAGCACAGGCGCCGGAAGAGCTGGTTCAGCGGGAGCTGCATGCCGATGTAGAAATCCCCGAATTCCGCGTAGCGGGCGGAGACCTCGTCGAAGCGCATTTCGTACACGATCGCCTTGATGTCGAAGGTATCCTTGGCCAGCAGGGTCACGCCCCATTCGTGTTCGTCCAGGCCGGTGGAACCGGTGATGAGCTGGAGGATGCGGCCGGAGTAGGTTTTCCCAACGCGGGCATGTCCCGCCATCAGTTCGCGGCGGGCCTCGTAGTCCAGCGAATACCAGTTGTCGTTCCCGCTGCGGCGCTTGGACATCGGGTAAAAGCAGATCACCGGCCAGTCCGGCAGCACCGGATAGAGGCGGTGCTTGAGGTAATGGTCCATCCGTTCCTCGAATTCCTTCAGGGCCTGCTGGAACTCGGGACTGCCTTCCTGAAGCCCCTTTTCGCCCGCCAGCGTCTCCCGCGCGTACTGCTCGGAACTGGTGGTGTATTCGGAGCGCTCCGTCTGGGAGAGGTAGGAGTAGGCGGGGCTCAGGATCTCCGGGCCCAGGGACAGCGTGAGCTGCTTCTCGAAGGCGCTCGCCACCTGGAGATCCGGGGTCAGCAGCATGAAGCCGAGGTCCGCCTTCGGCGTGGCCACGGCGAAGGTCAGCAGGTGGGTGTCCTTCGTGGCGCGGATTTCCTGCACCAGTTCGGTGAGCCGGGTCTTCGCCGCGCGTTTTTCATCATCGCCCAGGATGGACCACTGGGAATGGTCGATCTGGTAGAAAAGATGCATCACGTGCCAGCCTTCGCGGGGCACCAGGGGAGAAACGGAAGGTTCGGACATGGTTAGCGGCTTTGCGGCAGGATGGGGATTTCGGCGAGTTTCCGGAAACTGGAAGCCGGGGCGTCCACGGTGGGGCCTTCCATCACGTCCACGGTCCAGGGGCGGCCCTTGCGGGTGCGGTAGCCGTTGAAGGTGCCCGTATCCAGGAAGCCGTCCGTGGCGGGGAAGGAAATCCTCGCCTCCCCGGAAGCATCGAAGCGCCCGCTGACGAAGGAACGCGTGATGGAATCGCCCAGCGGAGCCCCGCTGTCGTCCCGGAAGATGACGCGCAGCGCCCCGAGCGAGGAGTTCTCGGAATCGAGGGTGAGGTCCAGCACCGGGATCATGGCCACCTCTCGCCGGGCGGTGTCGCGGTTCGGCCCCTCGCGCACCGGCTCGCGCCAGTAGGTCTCGGCAGTTTCCAGCACGGCGTGCTGGCCCTCTACCGGGAAATCGGGCATGCGCATGATGCCGCTGTCGAAGTGGAGCTGGCTGAAAAAGCGGGAAACGACCCAGATTCCCGTCATCAGCAGCAGGAAGGCGAAGACGCCCAGGCCGATCACGTCCCGCCGGCCGGTGGTGCTCCGGGGCCGGTTCTCGCCTGCCGACTTCGGCATCGGGTTCCGCTGCGGCAAGGGTTCCGTCTCGTCCTCTTCTTTTTTGTCTTCTCCCGCTTCCGCAGCCGCGGGTTCGGCGGGAATTTCGGGGGCGGTTTCCACCGCCGCGGGAATTTCGTGCTCCGGCACCACGACCAGCACCGCCCCGTCTTCATCGGCGTCGTCGGGGTGCTTTTCATCCAGTTCGCCGAATTCGTCGTCCTCCGCAGGGCGGGGCTGCGGCTGCGGCAGGGGGCCTTCGTCGCTCGTCCGCTCCGGCGTGAATGCCCGGGTCTGGCCGCGCTGGATGTTTTTCGCCGGAGCCGCCTCCTCGCCCTCGGGCTTCCGGTTCATCTGCCGCGGCACCGGTGACGCGGAGGATTTCGCCGGGAGATCCTCGTCGAGATTCCACAGGTCGGCCTCGCCCGCTTCGGCCGGGGCGTCCGGTTTTTCGGGTCGATCGGGCTCCGGCGTGCCGGAGGGGCTTGGGGAATCCGCGGGCATGGGTGAGAGGGCGCGCACCCGGTTTAGGAATCGAGCCCGCCCTTGGCCAGTGGAAACCTTGCCCGCCCCCCTCCGGAAAAAGGGGTTGCATGCCGGGCGCGGGGGCGCGATGCAGTCGTGAGCAGCACCAAGCTCTCCGAATGGCCGACCGAGAAGACAAGAATCAGGAAAACGTCCCGGGCAAATTCTACGTCGATAGCCAGTGCATCGACTGCGACCTTTGCCGCGAAACCGCGCCGAACAATTTCACCCGTTCGGACGACGAGGGCTATTCGTACGTGTACAAACAGCCTGAAAACGACGAGGAACGGGCCCAGTGCCGCGAGGCCATGGAGGGCTGTCCGGTCGAAGCCATCGGCGAGGACGGCGAAGACTGAATCCTCCCCGCGCCATGAGGAAATCCCGGCTCGATGCGATCCGACGCGCCGTGCTCCGGGATTGGCGGGGAGGGGACGAGCCGGCCCGTCTGGACGAGCGCCTGCACCTCCCGAAGGAATTCCTCGCCTCCATCCTGCGGCAGGCCGGGGCCACGGAGGGCATCGACGAGGAGCGCCTGCGGGAGATGTGGAAGGATGTCGCGGGGGATTTCGTCTCCCGCCATGCCACCCCAGTCTCGCTCAAGAACGGCTGTTTGACCCTTCATGCGCTCCAACCGGCGATGCGCTTCCACCTGGAGCAGATGAAAGGGCAGCTCCTCAAGAATCTCCAGGAAGCCGCCGGCCCCGGCGTGGTGAAGTCCATCCGCT
>CBFGVD010000019.1:0-15213 GCA_965651965.1 uncultured Verrucomicrobiaceae bacterium
ACGGTCCGGCGGCCCGCCGGCTTGGAAAGGTGGATCAGAATTCCCAGTTCACGCTGGCGCTCACGTTGAAGGGCTTGCCCGGCAGCACGTAGAGATCGCTGTACGACCCCACGAAGTAGCGCTTGTCCAGGATGTTGTTGAAGTTCACCTGCACCGTGTAGCTCTCCTGCTCGTAGTAGAGCGCCGCATCCACCAGGCCGTAGGAGGGCAGGTCGAAGCTGTGGTTCGTGTCGCCGGACTGCCTGCTGTAGTAGCGCGCGCCGATCCCCGCGCCGAAGCCCTTCAGCGGGCCGCTTTGCAGCGTGTATTTCACCCAGGTGCTCAGGGCGTGTTCCGGCACCCCCTGGAGCGGGCTGCCGACCGGGATGCTGTTGTCCTTCGTGACCTCCGCGTCCAGATAGGTGTAGGCCCCGGTGATCTTCAGCCCGTCCACCGGCTCAGCCGCGGTCTCGAACTCGAAGCCCCGGCTGCGCTGCTCCCCGCTCACGTTCGCGTCGAAGGGATCCGGCGTGGAAAGATCCGCCGTGGCCACGTTTTCGCGGGTAAGCTGGAAGACGGAGGCCATGCCGGTCAGGCGGCCGTCGCAGAGGCTGTACTTCAGCCCGGTTTCCCAGTTCTCGCCTTCCTCAGGGTCCACCGGCCGGCCGGTGAGGCCGCGGGAATTCCACTGCGGCTTGAAGGAGCGGCTGTAGTTCGCATAGGCGGCCACCCCCGGCGTGAATTCGTACGTGATGCCCGCCTTCGGCGTGAAGGCCTCCTTGGAATCCCCGCTCACGCGGTCGCTGGTGTGGTCGAAGCGGCCGCCCACCGTCACGGCCACCTGGTCCGTCAGCTTCGCGTGCTCCTGCAGGTAGAAGCCGTAGGAATCGCTGCCCGTTTCCGAGCTCCCGACCGTGCTGTAGCCGGGGATGCCGAAGTTGTAGTCCGGGAAGAACAGGTTGATCGGCACGTACGAGCCGGGGAAGTCCGCGTAGTCGATCTGCCGGTTGCTGGAGCTGGATTTGTCGTAATAGTAATCCATCCCGGCGGTCAGGGTGTGCTTCACCCCGCCGGTCTGGAAGGTGAAGTCCAGCGCGGTGTCCACGCCCACCCGGTCGAGCTGTTCGTCCAGGAAATCGTAAGGGTACATATAGAGCGTCTTCCCGTCCGCGGAGAGGGAGCTGGGGTAGAGCACGTTGTTCCAATCCTGCTCCAGGCGGCTGAAGCTGAAATTCTGCCGCAGGGAGACGAGCTCGCTGAAGCGGTGGCGGAATTCATAGCCCAGGCGCAGGCGGGATTGCTCGAATTGGTTAGAGACGCCCGGCAGGCCCAGGTAGCGCTCGATCGGGATCTCGCCGTTCGGGTTGTAGAGCACCGTGCCCTTGGCCGGCAGCGGCATCGGGAAAATCCCGCGGTCGCTGGTGTAGTTCGCCAGCAGGGTGAGGGTGGTATCCTCCCCCAGCTCGAAGGTCAGCGCCGGGGCGATGTAGAGGCGCTCGGTATCCGTGTAGTCCACGAAGGAACCGGAATCCTTGTAAAGCATCGTGAAGCGCCCGTACACCCCCGGGCCGTCCGGCGCGGGGGATTCATAAAGCGGCGCGTTCAGGTCCAGCGTGCCCTGGTAGAAATCGAAGGAACCCGCCGTGAAGCCCACCTCGCCCTCCAGCTCGTGGCCGGGGTGCTTGCTGACCAGATTCACCAGCCCGCCCAGCGGGGCCTGCCCGTAGAGCGTGGAGGCGGGGCCTTTGATGACCTCCACCCGCTCCAGGCCGAAGACCTCGGCATTCATCCCGTAGTCCCCGCGCAGCCCGTCCCAGAAAGTATTGAAGGAGGAATCGAAGCCCCGCAGGCGGTAGTAGTCCCAGCCGTCGTAGTAGCCGCCGGGAGAAACGCCGGCCACATTGCGCAGCACGTCCTCCAGCTTGCGCGCGTCCTGGTCCTTGATCAGCCCTTCCGTGACCACGGAGACGGCCTGCGGGGTCTCGAGCAGGGGAATTTCGGATTTCATGGCTCCCGGCGTGGCCAGGGGCGCGGTGTAGGCTTTTTTGTCTTCTCCGGCCGCGCTCGCGGTCACGGTGAGCGGCTCCAGGGCTTGGGCTTCCGGTTCGTTGCTTTGGGAAAAGGCCGCATGCGGGGCGAGTACGAGCGGAAGGATACAAGTGACGGGACGTAACATGGTGTTTTCCAATAAGGGCTCGGTGGAGGAGTCCGGGAACATGGAGGCGCGTTCCTCCCCCGCGCTCGCGCCCCGTTGCGTAAGGTTGGCGGCGGATTGCCATCTTCCGCCGCGCCGGAAAACGCTCCGGCTAGGAACAGGCGGCGCAGTACCGCTGCCAGGGGGCGACGAAGGCATCCCCGGCCACGGAAAACTCCAGATTCATGCTGCCGAGCGTGTCGTAGATCCGCACCGCCGTGCGGGTCTCCCCGTCCACCCGGACCGGTAGCACCCACAGGGCGTGCGCGTGGGCGGGATCGATCCGCAGGATACCCTCCCCGCTGTCGTCGTGCAGGGAGATCGCCCCGCGCAGGGACACCCCGCGGGCTTCGATGAAGCGGCAGAAATCGAAGCCCTCGCCGGTGACGCGGCAGTGGAGGTCGAGGCCGAAATCCACCGCATCCGAGAAAATGGGGGCCAGCGGATGGGCCTCCGGGTGCGCGCGGCGTTCCGCGGCCGCCGCCTGGCAGCAGGGGCAAGCCTGGAAGGGCTCGCTCAGGGCGGCCCGCCACTCCAGCAGTTCCGGCACTTCCACTTCCTCCAGACAAAAGGAGGCCACGAATTCCCGCAGGCGCGCCGATCCGCCCGCTTCCCCGGGGATGGCGAGCCCCAGGGGAAAACGGGCGTGCCCGAAGTCCAGTTCGAGCACGCCCGGATTCCGCGGCAGCCGGGCGATCCGCAGCGCATGCACCCCCGCCAGGCGGGAGGGCGCGAGCGAAAGCCCGAGGGAGGGGAAAAACAAATGGTCCGGCGCTGCCAGCACCGCTCCGCCGGGATCGGCCGTCGCCACGAGTTCCGCGGTCGGATTCTTCGCCCGCACGTAGAGCATCCCCAGGGCGGCGAGACGCTCGAAGAACTCCGGTGCATCGTGACGGAGGCGGATGGGGACCTGGAGGAAAGAGGGGGCATTCATCACCGGCGGAAGCGGATGGCGCGGCGGGAGGCGGGCCCTTGCCAAGACCCGGCCCGCCCCCTGCCGCGCGGCAACCGGCCCTCTGGATACGCCACGCCGCGCCCCGGTGCTGGTGCCTGCTTGCGGAAATTTGGCGGGGAAACGCCGTGCCGCCCTGCCAACGAGGCCTTGGCAGCGTCCGGGCGGCATGTTTCCCTCCCGCCCCACCGCCGCCGCTTTTTTCCCGTGTCCCATCCTTCTTCCACCCGCCGCACGCTTGCCATCATTTCCCACCCGGACGCGGGCAAGACCACGCTCACGGAGAAATTCCTCCTCTATGGCGGTGCGATCGATCTGGCCGGGAGCGTGACCTCCCGCCGCGACCGCCGCGGCACCGCCTCCGACTGGATGGAGCTGGAAAAGCAGCGCGGCATTTCGATCTCCTCCACCGTCCTGCAGTTCGATTACGCGGGCTACCGCATCAACCTGCTGGACACCCCGGGCCACGAGGATTTCTCGGAGGACACCTACCGCGTGCTCACCGCCGTGGATGCGGTGATCATGGTGGTGGACGCGGGCAAGGGCGTGGAGGCCCGGACCCGGAAGCTCTTCGAGATCTGCCGTCTGCGCGGGATCCCGATCTTCACTTTCATCAACAAGCTCGACCGCCCGACCCGCCCGCCGGTGGAGCTGATCGATGAAATCGAAAGCGTGCTCGGCATCGCCTCCCACCCGATGAATTGGCCGCTCGGCGACGGGCCCCGCTTCCGCGGCCTGATCCAGCGCCGGGATGGCCAGATGCACCTCTTCGAGCGCACCAAGGCCGGTGCCTATCGCGCCCCCGTCTCCGTGGTCGGCCTGACCGATCCCGCCGTGCGCGAGCACGTGGATGGCGATCTGGTGGACAAGGCGGTGGAGGAAATGGAACTGCTCGATATCGCCGGCGCGCCCTACGACCCGGAGCGGGTGCTGGCGGGCGAGCTGACGCCGGTCTTCTTCGGCAGCGCGGCGAATAACTTCGGCATCCAGCTCCTGCTGGACGGCTTCCTTTCCATGGCCCCCGAGCCCGCGGGGCGGAAATCGGGCGAAACGATGATCGAGCCGGAGGACAAGCGCTTCAGCGGCTTCGTCTTCAA
Organism: uncultured Verrucomicrobiaceae bacterium; assembly: GCA_965651965.1. Lineage (GTDB taxonomy): Bacteria > Verrucomicrobiota > Verrucomicrobiia > Verrucomicrobiales > Akkermansiaceae > Haloferula. The sequence goes on from CBFGVD010000019.1 coordinate 4,223, forward strand.
GATTCAGGCGAACATGAACCCGAAACACCGGGACCGCATGGCCTTCATCCGCATCGTCTCCGGGAAGTTCGAGCGCGACATGTCCGTTTGGCACGGCTCGGCCGCCAAGCAGATCCGCCTTTCGAACTCCCAGCGCCTCTTCGCCCAGGAGCGCGAGATCGTGGACGAGGCCTGGGCGGGCGACGTCGTCGGCCTGGTGGGCAACCAGCCTTTCGAGATCGGGGACACCCTGACCACGGATGCCGCGATCAAATTCGACGAGATCCCGATTTTCCCGCCGGAGTGTTTCGCCACCATCCGCGGCCGCAGCACCGCCACGGCCAAGCGCTACCGCGCCGGCCTGGACCAGCTCGTGCGGGAGGGCGTCACGCAGCTCTTCGAAACCGCCTCCGGCACCACCTCCCTGCTCGGCGCGGTGGGTCCGCTACAGTTCGAGGTGCTCAAATACCGCCTGGAATCGGAATACGGGGCGGAAGTCATTTTGGAACATTGCCCCTGGACGGTGATCCGCTGGCTGATGGCGGAGGGCCAGCCGGTCGCCGGTGCGAACGCCCCCACCGACGACTTGCCCGGCGGCTGCACCCTGGCCCGCGATGCCGCCGGACACTGGGTCGTCCTCGCGGAGGCGGAATGGGCCCTGCGGAGCTTCAAACGCTATCACGAGAACTGGGAGCTCGCAGAGCGCCTGGTGAAATAGGGGCGCCACCTGCTTGCCCTGCCCGGGCATGCCGCGCTATTCTGGCGGAAGGTGGCATCCCGGATCCGGATACCCCGCCGCGGGCACATGAATTCCCTGCTCCTTTCCTTGAGCCTGGCAGCCTCTTTCCCGGCGGCCGCCGGCATCGTGCTCTGCTCGCCCTCGGACTATCAGGTCATCCAGCGCAAAACGAAGGACAAGGGCGAGCTGACCGTTTCAGGCAGCCTTCCGGACCTGGACGGATTCCCCGTGGCGGTGGAAATCCGCCTCATCCCGCAGGGAGGGACGGGCGAATGGCGCCCGCTTGTGCAGGCCACCCGGGCCGCCGCCTTTTCCGCCCCCATCGAGGTTCCGGCAGGAGGCTGGCATCGCCTTGAAGCGCGCGCGGTCCGGGATGGCCGGGTAATCGCAGAAACCGCGACCGAACGCTTCGGCGTGGGCGAGGTCTTCCTCGTGGCCGGGCAGTCGAACTCCGCCAATCATGGTGAAGAACGGCAAACTCCCGCCAGCGGGCGCGTGGTCGCATTCGACGGCCAGCGCTGGCAGCCGGCCGCGGATCCGCAGCCCGGGGCCAGCGGCGGCGGCGGGAGCTTCATGCCGCCGCTCGGCGATGCGCTGGTGAAACGCCTCGGCGTACCCGTGGGCTTCATCGCCTGCGGCATCGGTTCCACCAGCGTGCGCGAGTGGCTGCCCGCAGGGCAGCCCTTTGCCCGGCCGCCGACCCTGACCGGGCGCGTCCGGCAACTCCCGGACGGCGCTTGGGAAAGCAAAGGCGAGGCTTTCTCCATGCTCGTCGCACGCATGAAACAGGCCGGGCCGCAGGGCATCCGGGCCGTGCTCTGGCATCAGGGCGAGAGCGACGCGAACCAGCCCGACCCGGCCCGCACCCTGCCCGGTGCGGATTATCGGAAATGTCTGGGAATCATCATCCGGAAGTCGCGACGGGAGAGCGGCCTTGAGGCCCCTTGGTTCGTGGCGCAGGCCAGCTACCACGTGCCCGGCGAGGAATCCTCCCCGGACCTGCGCGCTGCCCAAGCGGCCCTGTGGAAAGAGGGCATCGCCCTCGAAGGTCCGGACACCGATGCCCTGAAGGGCGATCTCCGAGAGGCGGACGGGCAAGGCGTTCATTTCAGCGGCAAAGGCCTGCGCGCGCACGCCGTCCTCTGGGAACAAAAGCTGGGGCCTTGGCTGGAGGCGCAGCGCCGTTGAAGCATGGGCCAGCGGCCTTTCCCGGCTCCGCTATTGCCCCCGCGCCGCAGCGCCGCTTAGCCTCCGCCCGTGTCCGGCAAGAACATCGTTTATTTCGACCTCGAAACGCAGCGCAGCTTCGGCGACGTGGGCGGCTCCGCCCACAAGGACAAGATGGGCATCTCCGTGGCCGTCACCTACAGCACCGCCCGCGGCGGCTACCGGATCTACGGCGAGCACGACGTGAACGAACTCGTGGACGAACTGGTGCGCGCCGATCTCGTCGTGGGCTGGAATCACGTGGAATTCGATTACCCCGTGCTCCAGGGCTACACGATCTACGACCTGCCCGCCCAGACGGTGAATCTGGACATGATGCTGGACCTGCAGGAAAAGCTCGGCTTCCGCATGAAGCTGGATTCCGCCGCTTCCGCCTGCCTCGGCACCGGCAAATCCGCCGATGGCCTGGACGCCCTGCGCTGGTGGCAGGAACACAAGAAAAGCGGCGATATCGCGCCGCTGATGAAGATCGCCGAATACTGTGCCTACGACGTGAAGGTCACCAAATGCGTGCACGAATACGTGCTCGCGAACGGCCACCTGAAATTCCACGACCGCGGCGGCCAGACCCAGGAGATCGCGGTGGCCTGGCAATAAAACGGCTCAGCCGACCACGCCGACCATCCCGAGCACGCCCCACACGGCGTAAACGAAGGCGGCGATCAGTAGGATCAGGAAGACGTAAACGCTGACGTCGATCTGCTTGCGGGTCATGGTGGGGCGCTTGTAGGCCGCCCCGCCGCCCCTGCCAAGGGGAAATCCGGCTGCATCCGGCGCCGCTCCCGCCGGAAAAGAAAAGGGTCCCGGCCACCCATGCGGCCGGGACCCCGTTTCCGTCATACCCCGATCAGGGAGTAACTTGTACCCGCAGGAAGCCCTTCGTCGGCAGCCCGTCGGACCCGCTCAGGCTGAAGGTGCGGTATTCGTAGCCTGCCGGCAGGCCGGGATCGACCGGCGGCGGCACCGTGTTCACCGGCAGCACCGTGGCGGTGAAGTCCGCCAGATCCGTGCTGCCCTGCACGGTGTAGGTGATGTCGTCTTCGATGTTGGTCGCCGTCGGGGAAGGCGTGCCTTCGTCGCTGCTGTCGAGCGTGATGGGGAAGACCTTCGGCTTGCTGGCGGGATCGTTCGGCACGCCGCCCAGGGCGAATTCGAACCGGTTCGTGCCGCCATCCCCGTCCGGATCCGCATCCTGGCCGATGATGGCCGGATCGGTCTCACCCGGGAAGTAGGCTTCGATCCAATCCGTGTAGCCGCCGCTGGCGGGCCGCTCGATGATGATCTCCGTGGCTCCGTAGGTGATGGTGTATTCCGGGGGCAGGGCCGGGTTGATGGCCGCGAACTGCGTCCCGGTCCGGGAGCCGTAGCGGGCGATCACGTAGCTCTGGGCCGTCGGGGTTCCGTTCAGCTCCAGCGTGGCGTTGGTGATGTTCAGGTTCCCGGTCGTTTCCAGCACGCCGCTGGCCGCACCGTCGAAGGTGGCCGTCAGCATGCCGCCGGCGGCGAAGTTGGCGGACTTCACGGTCAGGGTGCCGGTCGGATCGCCCGGCGTCAGGCTCGCGCCGTTCGCCACCGTCACGTCGCTGTTCAGCAGGCTGCCCGTGCCGCCCAGCGCCCCATCGTTCACCTGGGTGGCGCCGGTGTAGGTGCTTGCCGCACCGTTCAGCCGCAGCGTGCCGTCGCCGGTTTTCACCAGGCCGCCGCCGCCGCCCGCATCCAGCAGGTCCGGGAAGATCCGGATCTCCTTGCTGTTGGTGTCGATGTTCGCGCCGCCGTCTTCCACGTTCACCGCTTCCAGGTTGACCATGAAGTCCAGGTCCGCGTTCTCGCGGGCCCGCAGCAGGCCGCCGTCGAAGTTGAAGGTGCCGGCGCCGGCGCCTCCGTTCCCGTCGAAGATCTGCTTCACCGTCAGCGTGCCGCCGGTATCCAGATTGAAGGTACCCACCGCCGTCGCCACGTCCGCCAGCACCAGGTTGCCCGCCACGTTCATCTGGCCGGTGCCGGAGAGGGTGGCCGTGCCGGTACCCGCTTCCGCGATGAAGAAGGCCGCGCCCGCATCCATCTGCTGGAAGAGACCGCCGCTGACATTGACGAAGCCCTGCGATCCATCGGAACGCGCGCCGCTGATCCACTCAGCGGCGGTGATGGTGCCGCCGGTCTGGTTGATGGTCCCGATGGTCTCGGCCCCCTTGCCGATGAAGATCCGGCCGTTCGAGGTCACCGAGGCGGAGTCGTTCACCGTCAGCGTGCCGTTGGAAGTCCCCACGTCCGAGATGTTGAAATCGCCATTGGAGACCACGGTGCCGTTGTCGTTCACCGTCAGCGTGCCGGTGCCGTCGTTGCCGATCGAGAACCAGCCGCCCGTTTTGGTGATGCTACCGCTGTCGTTGACCGTGACGTTCACCACCGCGTCGGCATTCAAGGCGAGCTGGAGCTGGGCGCCGGAATTGAGCGCGGAGGTGCCGTTGAGCACGATCGTCGCGTCGGAATCCCCCAGTGCCGCGCGGAAGCTGCCGCCCGTGCTCAGGACGGAGGCTCCGTTGAGCGTCAGGGTGGTGTTGGAGGCCGTATTTTCCGCGAGGATCGCCTGGCCCGTGATGGTCCAGGTGGAATCCGTGAGGGTAATGGCCTGGTCGCTATCGTTGTCCGGAAGGCCTCCGGCGAAGCCCGTGCTCATGTTGCCCGTCTGGAGCGTGGAGCTCGTCGCCGTGAGGGAACTCACCGCCCCGCTGCCGTTGCCGCGGCCGACCGACAGCCAGGCGCCCGTGCTCAGGGTGCTGGCATTGAGCACCAGATTGGCGCTCGCGCCGGGCACGGAGCCCACCCAGACATCCCCGTTCACTTGGTTCGTCTGGGTGCCGGAGCCTTGCAGGGTCAGGGTGCCCCCGTTCACCTGCAGGCCGCTTTGGTCGCCGATGCCGAGCTGGTTCGCACCCGCGTTGCTGAGCGTGAGATTGCCCGCGCCCGTCTTCTGGAGCCGGCCGAAGGTCGGCACCGTCACCGGACCGGTGAAGGTCAGGTCGCTGGCGGTGCTGATCGTGCTGGTGATCGTGTTGTTCACCGCGGAGATGCTGAAGCCCCGGTCCGTCGTGGCCGCGGTGCCGGTGTAGTCCAGCGTGCCGCCGCCCAGGCTGAGGTTGGCCGGATCCGCCGGAGAAGCACCGATCGGGCTCGGGTCGCCGCCGTCCGCGATCGTCGGGATGGTCAAGGTGCCGCCCTCGATCCGGGTCACCCCGGTATAGTCGTGGGCGGTATTCAGGGCCGCGCTGTTCGTGCCCTTCTTGGTGAGGCCGGTATCGCCGGTGATTTTGCCGCCGCCCGTCGCATCGAAGGTGTAGGGCACCAGGCTGTTATTGATCTCCATCGTCGCGGGAGCCACCTCTTCGGTGATCGTCACGGCACCCTGGGTCAGACCCAGCACGTCGTCGTTGAAGAGCACCGGATTGCCGTTGGTGAAGGCGATCGGATTGAAGCTCGCCTGATCCACCCAGTTCACCTCGTCGTCGTTCCAGTTCCCGCTTTCGGTCGCGTCCCATTTCGGCTGTGCCACGCTGGTCACGTTCAGGGTCACCGTGCTGCCGTTGTCGGTGATCGTCCCCACCACGCCGAGCGGCAGGGTACCCAGCACGAAACTCCCGGCGCCGCTCTTTGAACCGTAGTCGATCAGCGTGTAGCTGCCCACCTCCGGGAAGGGGTCGGTCAGGTTCACCGCCACCGGACCGTTCAGGGTGGCCGCGCCTTCGATCACCAGCGCGGCGTCGATCGGATTGCCCGGATCGCTGTCCACGGCGATTTCAACCGCGCTGCCCGTCGCAGCAAAGGTCGCGCTCGCCACCTCCAGCTGCCGGAGCGCGAAGGGATCGTCCGGATCCGCCATGATTGCCACGCCCAAGGTTCCGCCGGTTCCCACGGAGACGCTTCCGCCGCCGGTGGACTTGGTGTTCAGCACCAGTTTGCCGCCGTTTACCGTGGAAGTGCCTTCGTAGCTGCTCTTGCCGGTCAGGGTCAGCGTTCCGGCACCGGTCTTCGTCACGCCCGCGGTGCCTTCGAAAACCTGCGGCACGGAAGCGTTGAAGCCGTTCGTGTTCACCACCAGGCCTCCGTCGTTGAGTATCGCCGCATCCAGGTTGGCGATGAAGTCGGCGGAAAGCGTGCTGGCGACCCGCAGCTCCGTGCCGTTGAAATTCACCGTCTCCGCACCGCCGCCGCCGTTCAGGCCGGTCAGCCGCAGGACGCCGTCGTTCAGGTTCACGGTGGCCGTCGAGCTGCCGTTGGCCGCCGGGATCACGTTGTTCGCGCGGAATTCCCCGCCGTCGAGCGTGAAGACCGCGGTGTCGTTCTCGCCGAGCCAGGTCACGCCGCTTTGCACGTCCACCACGCCGCCGGTCTGGGTCATCGTGCCGGGGCCGCCGGCACCCACGATGAAGTTGCCGCCGCCGGTCTTCGTCAGCGTGCCTCCGTTCACGTTCAGCGTGCCGGTGCCGGTGCCGCGGCCGATGGCGATCCAGTTGTTCACGTTGATCGCCCCGGCATCCAGGGTGATCGTGCCCGTGCTGCCCTCACCTTGGCCGGCCCAGAATTCACCCGTCACGTTCACCACCGCGGTAGGACCGTTCACGGTCATCGTGCCCTTGCCGGGCCCGACGAAGGTGGCGTTGTTGTTGCCTCCCTGCGGCTCCACGCCGCCGATGCTCAGCAGCCGGGTCACGTTCAAGGTCCCGCCGGTGATGTTCAGTTGGGAAGTGTTCGCGTTCGCCAGGTTGTTCACCCCCACGGCGAAGAAGGAATCCCCTCCGCCCGTCTGGTTGTTGAAGGTGCCGCCGGCCAGTTCGAAAGTACCTACCGCGTTCCCGAGGCCCACGAAGGTGCGTGTGCCGTTGTGGGTGATCGATCCCCCGCTCATGTTCAGGGTCCCGTTGCCCCCGTCCTGGTTCTCCCGTTTGCCGATGAAGGTCCAGCCGCCGGTGGTGATCGTGCCGGCATCGACATTCATCACTCCCGTCGCACCGCTCGCGCCGATCGCCAGGTCGGAGCCCGTCGTCAGGCCGTTGCTGGTATTGACGTTCAAGGTGCCGTTGCCACCGCCCGCCGGTTCCTGGCCGCCGACGTACAGCCGCCCTCCGATAGTGAGCGTGCCCGAACCCGTCCCGAATTGCGTGTAGGTGCCCCCGCTCGCGGAGGTATCCGCGAGGTTGTAGGTCCCCGTCCCGCCGAAACGGCCGATGAAGGACCAGTTCCCGCCGCCATTGGCCGCCACGCCGGAGCGGTGGTCCACCTGGCCGGTGTTGTCGGCACCGTCGCCCACGATGATGTCCCGCGGGGCGGCGCTCAGATCCGTGGTGATGAGGGGGAAGTTCGTGAGCGTGTTGATGATCGCATCGTCGAAATTATCGCCCGTGGGCTGGCCGTTCGGCTGGGCCGGCACCCGGTTCAGGCTCCAGTTGCCGGCATTGTTCCAGTCCTTGTCCACGGCACCGGTCCAGAGGTTGTCCACCGCCAGGGCGGTGGAGCCCAGGACCGCGGTGCCCGCGATCAGGCGCGCGAACCAGCGGGCATTGCAGGTGGCCGTGGTCATCAGGGACGCACGGGTGATCGGATGGTTGATCGGATTTTTCATCGGGGTTGTCTTGGGGTCGTTGGCGGAGGCCGCCGCACCGGAGGCAAGGATCCGGAATCGGGGTGCGCCTGGGTTCTGGCGGTTTTCCGCGAAAAATAGCCGGAGGGGGAATCTCCCCGGCGGATTGGTTTCTTGGGTCGGGTTACGGGTTTCTCGGCAGAGGGGACTTGGGTATTCCTCTACCTAGTGATTTCATATTTAGATCGTGTTTCTGTAAGAAACAACCGTGTTTGACCGGTATGACGAAGTTTTTATCTCCCTGATGATGAATGCCTAATGCGAACGACTTAAGGGGGATTTGTGATACAAATCTGCCCTTTGTGAGCGCCGTTCCGGGCTATTTTCAGGCGTAGACCGGTTTCGGAACGGGTTTTGGTTTGGCCATTTCCACATCGCCGTGCCACTGCCAGGCGGGGTGCCGCACGTAGGCGAGCGCCTCCTTCACGTCGATGCCGCTGCGGGCGCGGGCAATGTTGTCGGCCCGGTGGCGCTCCCAGGTCGCGGCTTCCTCGGCGGTCACCTTGTGCCGTTTGCGGTAAGGGGCCTTGTTCCCCACGAGCATCACGAAGTAGCCCTCGATCCCGAAGTCGTTCTGGGTCGAGGGCAGCCGGTAGCGGCAGAATCCCGTCGGCCCGTTCTCCTCGTAGAAGTCGAGCAGCGGCGCGATGCCGGAGAGATCGGTGTCCGCCCGGCAGTGCCGCCAGAAGGGCGTGTCCATGGCCGTGTTCAGCTTGTAGTGCAGGCCCAGGAAATCCCGGATGTCGTGCCACGTGGCGGCGGTGAGTTCGTTGTACAGCTCCCGCATTCCCGGCGTGGGCTCCAGCTCGCAGTGCAGCAGGAAGTCCACCATCGTCTGGCAGTGGGCGCACACGATCATCAGCGCGGTGGCCTCCAGCGGCTCCACGAAGCCGCCCGCGTTGCCGATCGCCACCACGTTGTCCACCCACATCCGGCGGTAGGCCCCGCTGCGGAATTTCACCACCCGGGGGGAGTCCGGAGCCTTGGGGTTCTTGCGCTTGTACTCCGCGGCGGCCTCGTCGTCGGAGATCGCCTGGGAGCTGTACACATATCCGCGGTTGATGTGGTGCTCGTGGTCGATCCGCCAGCACCAGCCGGCATCCATCTGCTCGGCCGTGGTGTAGGGCAGGATCGGCTCGTCCGTGCGCTCCCAGCCGCCGATCACGGCGCGGTCGCAGAAAAGCGTCTTGTTGAAATCCCCGAAGGGCTCCTCCAGCGCCTTGCCCAGCAGCTCGCTGCGGAAGCCGCTGGCATCCACGAAGAAATCCGCCTCCAGCCGCCGCCCGTCTTCCAGGTGGATCGCGGCCACGCCCTGCGGCCCGCGTTCCGCGCCGGTCACCTTCGCGTCCGTGAATTCCACCCCGGCTTCGCGGGCGACGATCTCCAGCATGTCCACGAACTTCTTGTTCTCGATGTGGAAGGCGTGCCACGCCTGGATATCCGGCGCGCCGTTCTGCTGGCGCGGGAAGACCTTGTTCTGCGCCATCAGCGCGGAGGCCAGATCCACCGCCGAGAACTCGTCGTCGCAATAGAAACCGTTCGGCCGCGGCAGGTCGGACCAGTGGGAATCGAGCTGCGGGGCGAAAGTGTAGTTGAAGGCCCCCCGCGGCCCCCACAGGAAGCGGATGCCGAGCTTCCAGGTCGGCTCCGCCAGCTCGTAGAAGCGCTTCCGGGAAATCCCCAGGTAGTCGAAGAGGTGGCGCGGGAAATTCGGCGTCGTGCCTTCCCCCACGCCGATCACCCCCATTTCAGGGCTGCGCACCACCCGCACGCCCGCCTGCGGGATTTTGCGTTTCAGGGAAAGGGCGGCGATCAGGCCGGCGCTGCCGGCCCCGAGAACGATGATATTCCGGATCATGGACGAGGGGTTTTTGTGGGTGTGGAAGCAGGCGGGCGCGCCTTTCCCGCCGCCGCATCGCGGGCACGGGACTACCTCCGGCTCCGGGCGGAGCCGCTTCGCAGCGGGGTCGGAATCCCGGCGAGGGAGTTGGCGGAAGGCCGGATGCCGGCGGGGAAGCCCCGTGCGGAAACGGCCGGTCGGGATGAGGGCTAGCTCGTCTGTGGGTATCGGTTTAGCGGGAACAATCCCGGAGCCGGTTCCGCGCCGCACCTTCTCGCGGCAGGAGGGTTCCGGGTGCTGTTCGTCCTCTGGGTTTTTCAGACTTCCAGCGTCCTCTCTTTAGAATTGAAACGCGTTTGGGTCCAGCACGAAGTGAATACAAATACGGACGTTTCCGCCCCGCCGCGCGGCACGCCGGACCGTGGCAACTGCCGCAGATGTCATACACCCTGCGGCCCGGGCCCCCGGCGTCGCTCCGCCTGCTTGTGTATTTTGCCAACTTCCCGACACATGTGGCCGGGTCCATCCCCGGGACCTCAGAACCCCAATCCCGCCAGGATCTCTTCCACCTGGGCCATGCGCCCGATCCCTTGGTAACCGCAGGCCAGGTCGCCCTCCGCGGGTCCGATGAAACGGCAGCCGTCTTCCTCCAGCAGGGCGACATTCCGCCGTACCGCCGGGTGCAGCCACATCTTCCCGTTCATCGCCGGGGCGATCACCACGCGCGTACCTTCCGGCAGGGCGAGATAGATCGAGGACAAGGGATCGGGAGCCAGGCCGTTGGCGAAATTCCCGATCACGTCCGCGCTCGCCGGAGCCACCAGGAAAAGATCCGCGCTGTCCGCCAGCTCGATGTGGCCCGGCTTCCAGCTCTGCTTCTCATCCTCCAGCGTCACCAGCACCGGATTCCGGGTGAGCACCTGCAGGGTCAGTGGCGTGATGAATTCCGTGGCCGCGCGGGTCATCACCGCATGCACCGTGTGCTCCGCCTTCACCAGCCGGGAGGCCAGGTCCGCCGCCTTGTACGCCGCGATGGAGCCGGTGATGCCGAGGACGATGTTCATGGGATGGATTGTCGGTGCTGGTTCCGGATTCTCAAGCGGCAGAGTCCGCTTGCGCCTTCAGCCGGTCCACGCGCAGCCTCTCCCCGGTCAGCAGCGCCTTGAACTTCGCGTAGTCTTCCTCGTGGGTGGCGGAGAGCAGGCGGTATTTGTATTCCGGCCAGTGGTGCATCTCGTCGATGGCATTGCGCAGGCGCAGCTCGATCACCTCCGGGCTGTCGGTGCCGCGGCCTTTCAGGCGGCGGGCGAGTTCTTGCTCGTCCGGCGGCATCACGAAGAGATCCACCAGCGCCAGCCGGATCGCGGGGTCGCCGCAGGCGCGCACCAGCGCGGCTCCCTGCACGTCGATGTCCATCACCACGTCGATCCCCGCGGCCAGGCGCTCCACGACCTCGCTGCGCAGGGTGCCGTAGTGGTTCCCGTGGACGATGGCGTGTTCCAGGAAATCCCCGGCTTGCTCCCGGCGGATCATTTCTTGCTCGGCAGCAAGTTTAGCCAATTCTTCTGATA
>CBFGVD010000020.1:0-15168 GCA_965651965.1 uncultured Verrucomicrobiaceae bacterium
AATTTCTCGATGCGGGCGCTGGGGGGCATGGTGGTGGCGGTGGTGATCGCCGCGGCGGTGTCCCGCACGATCCTGGGCGAGGACCCGGTGCTGACGGCGCGGATCTCCGAGGACTACGAAACGTCATGGTGGATGCTGGTGGCGCTGCCGATGGGGCTGGCGGCGGGCTTGATCGGGCACCTCTTCGTGGCATCCACGCTGAGACTGCGGGGCTGGTTCCGGAACGGCGGGGACGGGCGCTCCCTGATGTGGGTGCAGCCCGCGGCCGGCGGGCTGGCCTGCGGCATCCTGGGGCTCGCCGCCTTTTACCTGACGGGGCGGATGGGGGAGGCCCAGCACTCGGTCTTCAGCATCGGATACGAGAGCCTGGAGGCGGCCTTCGAGAACAAGCTCGCGGCGGGAGTGCTGGCGGTGCTGCTGGTGATGAAATTCGCCGCGGTGGTGGTGAACTATGCCTCCGGCGGCTCGGGCGGCCTGTTTTCCCCCACGCTTTTCCTGGGCGGCATGCTGGGCGGCCTGGTGGGAAGCGGTCTGGCGGAGGTGCAGCACCTGGCCCCCTGGATTCCGGAATTCCCAGCGGACGGGAAGGTCATCGGCGGCTGCGTGCTGCTCGGCATGGGTGCGATGTTCGCCTCGGTGGTGCGCTGTCCCTTCACCTCCCTGATCATCATTTTCGAAATGACGGGGAACTATTCCCTGATCCTGCCGCTGATGGCGGGGAACATGCTTGCGTGGCAGATCGCGCGGCGGCTCCAGCCGGTGAGCATCTACAACGCCCTGCTGCTGCAGGACGGGGTGACGCTGCGGAAAATGCCCGCCTACCGGGGCGCGCAGGATTACCGGAAGCTGCCGGTGCAGGCGATCATGACGCACGAGGTTTTCTCCCTCCGCGGGGACGAACCCCCGGCCGCGGCGCTGAAGCGCAGCTCCACGGAGGAGCGCCGCTTCCGCGCCTACCCGGTACTGGACGGGGAGGGGCGGCTCGCCGGGGTGGTCACCCGCGCGGAGCTGGAGCGGCATGCCGCGGAGGAAAAGATCCGGGACATCATCCCGGAACAGGATCTGCTCTCCGTGACGACGGAGACTTCCATCCGCGACGCGGCGAACCGGATGATCGCGCGGAATCTCCGCCAGGTGCCGGTGGTGAGCCCGGCCGATCCGGGGAAGCTGCTCGGCTGGCTGACCCTGAACGACATCGCCCGCCAGCAGATTGTCGCGGAAGGCTAAAGCAGCCCCCGGGTCATCAGCAGCATGGCCGCGGCCATGACGGCCATGCCCAGGTCCTCCACCAGCGCCACGGTGGAGAGCGGGACATGCAGCACCGTGCCCATGCAGGCGCACTCCAGGTCCAGACCCTTCTTCAATGCCATGAAAACGCCCGCCGCGCCGAAGAGCATGAGGACGAGCGTGGCCGTGTAGATCGCGGAGGGTTCCCAGCGGGCGAGATAGGCCAGGCCCAGCCCGAGCTCCAGGAAGGGATAGACGTAGCCGTAGGGGCGGAACACCCGGGCCAGCAGGTCGTACATGTGGAAGCCATCCGCAAAGCCCTCCAGATCGAAGAACTTGAACATCGAGAAGACGACCAGGAAGAAGCCCATGAAATCGTGCATCCACGGCATGCCCTGGATTTCGCCGTCGGATAGCTGGCGCGCGGTGGCTGCCAGCAGGGTGAGGGAGAGGAGGACCAGCAAGGGGATGTAGTCCTTCCAGGAGCGGCCCCTGCCTTCCTCGCGGCGCCTGACGGTATCGGTAGCAGCCATCCAGGAAGCTAGGGGCGGTCTTCCGGCTGCCAAGGGGCGGGATTGTAGCGCCGGGGGGAGCCGGGCTCAGGGGATATTCTGCGTTTCGCGGTGGAAGCGGAGCCCGTCCCAATGCCGGGGCTTGCCGGCTACATGGGCGTTGCTATCGAGCGGGTTCGGACCGCCGAGGGGCCGCAAGCCGCAGGAAGTGCAGAACAAGGCGGCGGCCAGAGGCGGCAGGATGAGGGCGAGCCTTTTCATGGCGGGCAATCTCGCACGCGGGGGAGGCGCGGCAAGCCGGGCCTCAGAGGACGTTCCGCTCTTCCAGGAAGGGGACCAGCTCCTCCACGCCGAAATCCGCCAGCACCTCGCCGTGCCAGTCCATGGTGGGGGCTTTCGTCTGTCCGGAGAGATCCGCCATCTCGCGCATGGCTTCCGGATTGCCGCTCACGACGACGTGTTTCACGGCGATCTTCTTTTTTTTCAGGAAATCGACGACGTCATCGCACCACGGGCAGCCGGGCTTGATGTAGAGGATGGGAAGATCGGGCATCGCGCGCGAATCATCCGGCAGGGACGGGAGGAGGTCCAACGAATTTCAGGCATCCCAGTTTTCCACGATTTCTCCGTCGATCTCGTAGCTGACTTTTTCCACGCCGGGAAAGTTCCTGAGGATCGTGCCGTGGATCGCGCCTTTCACGAAGCCCTGGATCGCGGCGGCATTGTTGAGGTAGCGCATGGCCCCGCCGCTGAAGCAGACGATGAACTCCTTTCCTTCCAGCCTCGCCCCGCGGTAGTAGGCGGCCAGCGGGAGAGCTCCTTCGAAGTGGGAGGAACTGCGGATGGTATCCGGCTTGAAGGGCGCGTCCAGTTTCCGGTTCGCGGCCTGGTCTCCCAGGGTCAGCAGGGCGGCGATCACGCCCTCCGGGGTTTTGAATTTCCCCGGGATGGTAGTCTCGACGAAATAGTTCTCCACATCGTCCGCGAAAAGCGCGGAATCCGGCAGCACGACCGGGATATCGGCCCGGGCGGAGGCGACGCAGCAGGCGAGCAGAAGGACGGTCCGGGCATTCATGACGAAATCATGGCATGCCCGCGGCCTTTTGTCCGGACCGGAAGCGTGAAATTTCCGGGGAGATCAGGTGAATCGCACCGCGTGCTTCTTCGAGAGCTTGAGCACGTCCCCCGCCGCAGGGAAGACCGGGGCGTTGGGATCGGTCAGCTTTTCGCCGTTGAGCTGGACGGAGCCGGGCGTGATGAATTGCTTGCGCAGCTCGCCGTTGGATTTGTCCAGGCCGAAGGCCGCCTTGAAGCAATGAGCCGCGAGCGAGAGGACGTTGAGCTCCGGCGGCAGGCCGCCGACGGCCAGCTCCGGCAGTTCGGCGGAGGCGAGGTCCTTCTTCGAGAAGCGGGTGTCCCAATCCGCGCGCGCGACGGCACCGGCCTCCGCGCCGTGGTAGCGGGCGGTGAGTTTTTCCGCGAGGGACTTCTTCGCCTCCATGGGATGGATGGCGGGGTCGAGCAGCTCGCCCAGCAGGAGCTGGTAGTAGCGGACCATCAGTTCGTCGGAGACGCTCATCAGCTTGCCGAACATGTCGTTCGGCGCATCGCTGACGCCCACGTAGTTGCCGTAGGATTTGGACATCTTTTTCACGCCGTCCAGGCCCTCCAGCAACGGGACGACCATGACCACCTGCTGCGGCATGCTTTCCTCCTTCTGGAGGTCGCGGCCGACGAGGATGTTGAAAAGCTGGTCCGTGCCGCCGATTTCGACATCGGCCCGGATCTCCACGGAGTCCCAGCCTTGCATCACCGGGTATTGCAGCTCGTGCAGGCGGATCTCCTGTCCGGCCTCGATGCGGTTGCGGAAGTCCTCGCGCTGGAGCATCTGCTGGAGGGTCACGCGGGAATTGAGGCGCAGGATGTCCTCGTAGGACATCTTCCGGAACCAATCGCCGTTGTACACGATCTCGGTCTTCTCCTTGTCCAGGATCTTGAAGGCCTGCTCGGTGTAGGTGGCGGCATTTGCCAGCACCTCGTCCCGGGTGAGGGGCGGGCGGGTGACGGAACGGCCGGAGGGATCGCCGATGGTGGCGGTGAAGTCCCCGATGAGCAGCACGGCCTGGTGGCCGAGGAGCTGGAACTGGCGCAGTTTCTCCAGCGCCACGGTGTGCCCCAGGTGGATGTCCGGCGCGGTGGGATCCACGCCGAGCTTGATGCGCAGGGGCCGGCCGAGGCGGAGCTTTTCGAGGAGTTCCTTTTCGGAAAGCACCTTGGCAGTACCGGCGACGAGGGTCTGGAGCTGTTCTTCCGGAGTCACGGGGGGCGGAATTTAGGGGGCCCGCGCGCCGCTAGCAAGCGGCAAGGGGCGGGATGCCAGGCGGGGTCCGGGATTGCTCCAGGACCAGAAAGGCAGCGCCCGCGCCGTCCGGGTGGATGGCGTGGGCGTCGCCCGCGTCCGCGGGATCGCACCAGGGGAGCAGGAAATCGCGCTGGGGGGACAGGCGCAGCGTGGCGAGGCGCGGGCCGGGCCAACGCTGGAGATCGGTGAAGTTCACGTCCGCGGTGATGTCCTGCCTGCCGGGGTTCTGATAGACGGCGGGGCCTTCCAGGCGCTGCTGCATGAGGTAGGCGCGGAGCGTGCCGCGCGGGCGGCGGCGGTAGAGGTCGGCGGCCTCCGCCCCGTAGTCGATGGTCAGCATGCGGCCTTTTTTCCAGAGCGGCAGCATGCCCTCCAGCCAGGCGCGGTAATCCGCGGCGACCTCCACGATCCCGCCGATGGCGTGGTCCAGGCCGAAGACGGAGGAATCCGGCAGCTCGCCGCAGGGACGCCACTCTTCCGCGGGGGAGAGGAAAAGCTCGCTCCAGCCCCGCTCTTCCTTGCGGAAGCGGCGGACGGCGAAGGCATCCGCGAATTCATTCGAGTAGATGCAGGCGTTTCCGCCGCAGGCGGCCAGGGCGTCTTCGATGCGATCATGCCAGACCGCGTGTTTTCCGAGCAGGGCCTGCTGGCGTTCGCGCAGGGGGCTGGAAGATTCCACCAGATGGAGGCTGGTGCGTCTCCGGGTCCACCACGGGAGATGATCCCTCACGGCGCGGGCGAGCAGGCCCTCGCCGGGGCCGGGCTCGATGAGATCCCGGCAGCCGGTGGATTTCATGGCCGCGGCGGCCCAGACGGCCACCGCCTTGCCCAGCGCGGGGGCCAGCATCGGCGTGGTGGTGAAATCCCCGCCGCGGCCTACCCCGCGGATACGGCGGGCGTAGTATCCGCGCTCCGGATCGTGCAGGGCCCGCTCCATGAAACGGTCGAAGCGCAGGGCTTCGCCGGATTGCCAGGGCCAATTCGAGGAATTCATCGCGGGCGACTTGACGGGGTGCAAACTCTCTCCCATCTGTTCGGAGTGTGAGAGGAAGGTGGATGGCGGGGATCTTGCTGCTCGCGCTCGCGTCTTGCGAGCGTAACGAAGGGCCGCACCCCGGCGACCGGCCTCCCGGAAAGGAAAAACAGGGGCTGATCGCTCCCGATGAACCGGCGAAGCCGGACGAGCCGGAACAGGAGGGGAAACCCGGCAAAAAGGAGGAAAGGCCGGTGCTGGTGGAAAAGAAGCCGCCCGTGGCCGAGCCCGCTCCCGGCCAGCCGGGCAAGGTGATCAGCCCGTTCAACGGGAAACTCATCGATGTTTCCGGAATGGAGCCGGGCACCCTGGTGGCGGACCCGACTTATCCTCCCGAGGCGAAAAAGCACTTCCGGGTGCCCGAAATACCGGAAGCGGCCAAGCCGCCGCCGATCCTGGATCCTTCGATCCTGATCCGCCCGGGCGGGTCCGCCTCCGACAGCACGGACGAGAAAAAGGAGGAGTGATCCGGGGCTCCGGAGTTCGCGCGGGGAGGACAACGCTGCTTGACGCTCAATGATATTCCCGCTTCAAGACGGAGGATGAGAACGAAACCCTTCGTCCTGTTATGTGTCCTGGCCTCGGCGGCATGTGATGAGCCATCTGCTCCGGCCGATCCCGGGGGAACGAATGTCGCCGGAAAAGCGAGCGCGGCAACCAGCCACGCGACGGCGGGCGAGGAGGTGAAAACCATGGGAGCGACCAAGAAGCGGGACCGCCCGCGCGAAGAGGCGCGGAAGCCGCCGCTGGCCGAACCCGCCAAGGGCCAGCCGGGGAAAGTGCTCAGCCCCTTCAGCGGCAAGCCGGTGGATGTGAGCGGAAAGGAGCCGGGCGAACTGGTCCAAGACCCGGCTTTCCCGGGGGACGAGACCAAGCGCTTCCAGGTCCCGGAGGGGGTGGAAAAACCCGTTCAGATTCCCGCCGCGAAGCCCGTGCCCGGCAAGGCGGGATTCGTCTTCAGTCCTTACAATAACAAGATCATCGACGTGACCGGCATGCCGCCCGGTATGATGGTGGCGGATCCGACCTACCCCGCCACGGAGAAGAAGCATTTCCGCGTGCCCGAGCCCGCGCCGCCCGCGGAGGAAGCGGCCGACGGGGAGGAGCCGGGCGATTAGGCTTTTTAATGAATCGCATGGTCGCCCTGCAAAGGTAGGAGCGGACGTCCCGGCCGACCGCGGACGGTCCCTGAGGGCGGCCTCACCCTTGCTTCGCGGACACGCGGGACGCGTGTCCCTACCTTCGGAGGTAGGGACGCGTGTCCTTACCTTACCGGCTACCGGTTCCCTTAATCCGATTAACGCCCGGCTATCAACTCGGCGGTGATGCCTTTCAGGTACTCCGTCTCCGGGATCGCCAGCAGCACGGGGTGATCCGGGCGCTGGCCGTGGTTCGCCAGCAGGCGCAGGGATTTCTTCGCATCCACGGAGGCATCCACCAGGTTCGCTTGGAAAAGCTCGCGGCTGGCGTGGTGGGAGCAGCAGAAGGTGGAGAGGATACCGCCTTTTTCCAGCAGCTTCAGGGAGCGCAGGTGGATCTCCTTGTAGCCGCGCATGGCGTCCATGAGGGTCTTCTTGTTCCGGGTGAAGCTGGGCGGATCCAGGATGATGAGGTCGTATTCCGGCTGCGCGTGCTTGAGGAAATCGAAGACATTGTGGGCGATGACCTCGATATCGAGGCCGTTCAGCTCGGCGTTGCGGCGGGCGGCGGCGCAGGCGGTTTCGGAGATGTCCACGGCGGTGACCTTCGCGGCCCCGGCCTTCGCGCAGGCGAGGGCGAAGCCGCCCTGGTTCGTGAAGCAATCCAGCACGCGCTTGCCTTTTGCCAAGGCGGCGACTTCCGCATGGGACCGGAGTTGGTCGAGGTAGAGGCCGGTCTTCTGGCCGTCCAGGAGGTCGATTTCGAAAAGGAGCTCGTTCGCACGGACCTGGAAGACTCCCGGATTGCCGCCGTGGAGCATCGTGATCTCCTGTTCGATTCCCTCCGCCTTCAGCACCGGGGAGTCGTTCCGCAGGATGATGGATTCCGGGGAAAGCAGCTCTTTCAGCGCCGCGGAGATCAGATCGATGCGCTGGCGCATGGCCAGGGTGAGGGTCTGGACCACCAGGTGCGGGCCGTAGCGGTCCACGATCAGGCCGGGTATGCCGTCCGACTCGCTCCAGACCAGGCGGGCCAGGGTTGCATCGATGCCGAGGCGCTGGCGGAGCTCGATGGCCTGGCCGATGCGGCGGAGGAAGAACTCCGCATCCAGATCCTGCCGCCGCCGGGAGAAGCGCCGGGCGACGATCTGGGAGGCGGGATTGTAGATCGCGCTGCCCAGGGAGCGATCCTGGAAATCCTTCAGGGTGATGACCTCGCCCGGTTGTGGATCGCCGAAGGATTTTTTCACCTCCGTGGCATAGACCCACTCGTGGCCGTGGAAGATGCGGGCGCGGGGAGCGATGACGAGACCGGGCATGGCGTGGAGGGGGAGGCTCGCGCCGCCGGGCACCGCGGGCAAGAAAAAGGATGGAATGACGGAGCTTCCCGCGCTGCCCGGGGCCGCCGGCGACGGGCGCGGACGCCACGGCCCGGGCATTTCCTCTTGCTAGCCGCGGGAATCGGGTTTTAAACCCCTCTCCACCAGAACCATGGGCCAGCAAACCAAAACGATCGTCAAACGCCGCCGCAGGAAGCTCTACCTGAAGCGGAAAAAGGAGCAAACGAAGGTAGGCGGCATCGCCAAGAAGACCTCCGCGCCGAAGAAGGCCGATGCGGCCGCCGCCAAGAAGGCCCCTGCCAAGAAGGCCGCCGCGAAGAAGGCGGCGAAGAAGGCTCCTGCCAAAAAGGCCGCGAAGGTGGACGAAACCACCGCCGCCGAAGCCGCTGCTCCCGAGGAGACCTCCACCGAGGAGTGATCCCGCGGCGGATTTTCCGTCATTTTTCCCGGGGCCGGTTGCGATTCGCGACCGGCCCTCTTTCTTTTCCGCCGTGGAGCAACTGCTGATCGTTGACGGGCATAGCGCGATTTTCGGGATCGGGTGGCTGCGGGAGCTGCACGAGGGCCCGAAGCGGCACCTGGCGCGCCACGAACTGGTGAAGGCCCTGCGGGACATCGGCGACCGGGGGGAATGGAAGGTCTGCGTGGTCTTCGACGGCCGGCAGACGGAGCGCGGCTACGAGGGCGGCGCGGAGGACGGGATCCTGACCGTTTACTCGAAGGCGCGGGAGACCGCGGACGCCGTGATCGAGCGCATGGCCGCCCGTTTCGCGGAAAAGGGCGACCGCGTGATGGTGGCCACGAACGACAACATGATCCTGCTGACGGCGACGACCTTCGGGGCCGGGGGCATGAAGATCGTGGAATTGGAGGAATGGATGGAGGGGAGGGGGATTTGAACATCGAACGTCGAACGTCGAATTGCGGGGAGCTTGGTTGATTGGGGATTGAAGGATGGGGCGGAGGAGATTTCCCTCCCGCATGGCTTTCGCGCCCGATCATGCCTTCGAGCTGGTGAAATCCGCCCACGAGCGGGGCAGGCTGGCCCACGCCTTTCTGATCAGCGGGCCGCGGGGTTGCGGGAAGGAGCGGCTGGCGGCGCGGATCGTGAAGATGCTGGATCCGGCGGCGCAGGGGGGCGGTGGCTTCGATCTCTTCGGCGAGCCGGTGGTGGAGGAAGTGCCGCCGCTGGACGCGCTGGAGGGCGAGTGGGTGCGGATCGTGCGCCCGCAGTCGAAATCCCGCCGGATCGTGGTGGATGCCATCCGCGAGCTGGAAAAAAGCCTCTACGTTTCCTCCGGGCCGAATACCTGGAAGATCGGGGTGATCGCGGATGCCGACCGGATGGCCGCCGCGGCGGAAAATGCTTTCCTGAAAACCCTGGAGGAGCCGCCGCCGCGGACGCTGCTGCTGCTGCTCACGGCGAATCCCGGCGGGCTGCTGCCCACGGTGCTCTCCCGCTGCGTGCGGCTGCCGCTGCTGGGCACGCCGGATCTTTCCGAAGGCGCGGGCGGGGAGCTGGTGGGCGCGCTGGACAAGGCCGCCGCGGCGGGCTTCGGCTCGGCGACGGTGGCGCTGACCTTGAAATCCGTGTTCGCGACCATCCTGGAGCAGCGCAAGGCGGAGGCGGTGGAAGCCGCGGAGGAATTGCTGGCGGGGGAGGAGAAGGCCCTGAACAAGGGCTTCGAGGGGGACTACCTGAAACGCCGGGAAGAGTCTCTGAAGGCTTCCGCGGAATCGGAATACCTGGAGGAGCGGGCCCGCCTTTTCGACGTGCTGCAGGCCTGGATGGCGGACGTGCTGCGCTGCAAGACGGGTGCTCCCGGCCTGGATTTTCCGGCTTCCGCGGAACGGATCAAAGCGGCGGCAGCCGCCGAGGATCTCGGGCGGCTGCTCCGGCGGATGGAGGCCCTGGGCGAGCTGCGCTCCACCCTGGAGACGAATGCCCAGGAGCAGCTGGCGCTGGAGGTGGGCTTCCTGAAGGCCTTCGCCTGAGAAGGAGCCGCGGAGATCAGAATTTCACGTCGGACTCCTTGGCCGGCTCGGGACCTTGCTTGCGGTCGGCGACCTTGGCGACGACGCCGAACTTCTGCTTCAGGAGTTGGTCGCGCTCGGTGCCGGTCGGGCCTCCGGTGCCGGACATCTGCTTCATCGCGGCGGCGATTTCGGCATCCTGGGCGGAGGCATCCGCGGCGGGATCGGCACCCAGCGCGCGGGCGGCTTCATCGATGCGGGCACCCTGGACGGAGACCTGCTCGAGCTGCTTGTCGTAAGTACCCATGATGGAGGCCATGCCTTTGGCGTCCTCGCCGCTTTGTTTGAGCGCTTGCACCAGGGTATTCATCTTCGAGCGGCCGGCCGGGGATACCGTGAGCCAGGTGCCTGCCGCCGCGAAGAGGGCCAGTACCGCGAGGGAGACGGCCAGGCTGGTGCGGGACCGGCGCTTGGTCATCTTTTCATCGCGGGATTCGATCATCGAGCGGAGCTCCGTATCCGGCTCGTCCTTGAAAGGGGCGGGTGCCGGGGCCGCTTGCAGGGGAGCGGCGGCTGCGGGGGCCGCTGCCGGCGCGGGAGCCCCGGCGGCAGGCCGCGGGGGCGCGGCGACGAATTCCGCCGAGCGCATCTTCTCGAAGGACGGCATGAAGGTGGCCGGCTTCGGCGGGGTGGCCGCGGGCGGGGCAGAGCGGAGGGCGGCCTGGGCGAGCTGGTTGATCTTGTCCTGGGTCGTCATGGGAGGGCAGGGGTGAAATGAGTGATGCCAATCATTCACATCTGCTGAATTTCGGGCATTACGTAATCATGGCTACGTGAATGCGTAATGCACGATCCCGGCCCGCGGCAGGCGGCGGTCAAAAATCGCCGCCGCGTCCGGAGGCCGCGGTGGCCTCCAG
This sequence comes from uncultured Verrucomicrobiaceae bacterium, assembly GCA_965651965.1. Taxonomy (GTDB): domain Bacteria; phylum Verrucomicrobiota; class Verrucomicrobiia; order Verrucomicrobiales; family Akkermansiaceae; genus Haloferula. The sequence continues at coordinate 10,505 of CBFGVD010000020.1, forward strand.
GCCGAAACCGGCGGCGGCTTCGAGGGCGGCGCTCTCCAGCAGGCGGTCGAGCCCGGCGATCACCTCCAGGATGCCGCGGGTCCACTCCCCGCCGCGCCATGCAGGCTCGGAAAGCTCCAGCAGGTGGTCCATGGCCTCGTCCCCCAGGAAGGGTTCAAGCCCGTAGCCGACCATCAGTGCGGATTTCCCCTGGGCGGGATCGAGCGCGAGGAGGATCCGGTGATTGTCCCCGCCCTTCGCGGATTCGCTGGAAAAGCCGCCGCAGTTGAATAGCCAAAAGACGTGGAACTCGAAGGGATGCCGGGCGGGGAAAGCGTGGACCAGGACATCCAGGCCGACCTGGGGGAAATGCCAGGCGAGCTTGGCCGCGGCCTTCGCGATCTTTTGCGTGTCCGCGCGGGAAAGCGCGCCGGTGGTATCGCAGACGCCGCGCCCGAGCCGCGGGACCGCCCCCAGCACGGCCGTGGCGCGGTCCAGGGTGAGGACGCACTTGGGGCACTCCGCGGCGGTCTCGGTCAGCGGTGTGCGGCAGTAGGGGCAGCGCATGGATCTTCTCTAAGCGCGGGAACTCCGGGGGAGAAAGCGCAAAGGTGTGCGGGCGGGGACCGCCCGAAGAGCGCGGGGCGTGCCATTTCCCGGTTGGCAAAGGGTCCCGCGGCGTCGCAGGCTCCGCGCCATGCAGCGTTTTGCAGGAAAGACGGCGGTGGTCACCGGCGGTGGCCGCGGGATCGGCGGGGCGATCGCCATGGCCTTTGCGGCCGAGGGTGCGAAGGTGGCGGTGGTCAGCCGCAGCGAATCGAGCTGCGGGAAATCCGCGGAGGAAATCAATGCCGCCTACCCGGGCAGCGCGAAGGCCTACGCGGTGGACGTGGCCGACCACGAGGCGGTGCAGGAACTCGGAAAGACGATCCTTGCCGACTTCGGCACCGTGAACATCCTGGTCAACAACGCGGGCGTGACCCGCGACGGCCTGCTGATGCGGATGAAGGAGGAGGACTGGGACACCGTGCTGGACACGAATCTCAAGGGCGCCTTCAACACCGTGAAGGCCTTCATGCGCAGCCTGATGAAGGCGGAGGACCCGCGCATCATCAATATCGCTTCGGTGATCGGCCTGATCGGCAACGCGGGGCAGGCGAATTACGCGGCCTCCAAGGCGGGCCTGATCGGCTTCACCAAATCCGTGGCGCGCGAGCTTTCCGGCCGCGCCGTGACCTGCAATGCGGTGGCCCCCGGCTTCATCACCACGGACATGACGGACGAGCTCTCCGAGAAGATCCGGGAGGAAGTGCTGAAGGGCATCCCGCTCGCCAGCTTCGGGAACGTGGCCGACATCGCCGCGGCGGTGCTCTTCCTGGCCGGCAAGGAGGCCCGCTACATCACCGGCCAGGTGCTGGCCGTGGACGGCGGGATGACGATGTGAGGGGAATGAGTATCGTGAATTGATTATTGAATCATGGGGGGGCATCCCCGCACGCGCCCGCGTCTAACAATTTCCATTTTTCATTTTTCAATATTCATTCCCGAATGGAGCTTCTCGTCATCCGCCATGCGAAAGCCGAGGACCACGGTCACCCCGGTGGCGACGGGGAGCGGGCGCTGGTGGCGAAGGGCTTCGAGCAATCGGCGCGGCTGGGGCGTTTCCTGAAGCGGAACGACCGGCGGCCGGACGTGGTGCTGACCAGCCCGCTGGTGCGGGCCCGGCAGACGGCGGAGGCCCTGTGCGAGGCGGCGGAAATGCCCGGCCCGGTGGTCCAGGGCTGGCTGGCCTGCGGCATGGACCCGGAAGAAGCGATCCGCGAGCTGGTGGCCTTCAGCGATTTCGCGCGCGTGGCCATCGTCGGCCACGAGCCTGACCTTTCCTCCCTGATCGAGTGGCTGCTCGGATGCAGCGGGAGCTCGGTGGAAGTGAAGAAGGCGAGCATCACCGGCCTGCTGGTCCACCCGCCGGCCTGGCACGCGCGGCTGCTCTTCCATATCCCGCCGGGGATGCTGGGGGGGTAGGGAGTTTCCGGGAAGGGCTACGGCTGGTGTCCCACGCGCTTACCCTTGATCCAGTATTGCGTGGCACCCGCGATGCCTTTTACGACCTGCATGTCCAGAACCTGGAGCTTGTCGCCCGTTTTGATGGAAGCGATGGTTCCGTAGGCGGTTAGGATCGCGTGGCCCCCCGCGCCGGGGAGAGGGACCACCGCTTTCCGGATGGCAAGCTGGCCAGGATTCGGTTTTAGCTCGAGGACTTGGCCGCGGGTCACTTTTTCCGGGTCGGTGATACCGGCGAAATTGATGTGGCCCGCAGGGTCCACCAGGCGGGCCCAGCCGGTGTCGGGATCTTCCAGTGGTTTCTCGATCACGTAGCGGAAAGCGTAGATGCAGCAGGGGTTGTCCTGGAAACTATCGGTGTCACCGCCTTGGTCGGCCAGAAACTTGTAGTCCACCCAGATGTAACCCTCGTTGCCCCAGTCCGTGCCCCAGGAGTTCATCACCTCGAAGGCGGAAATAGAGTCGTCGTAGCCGATGATCAGCATGGCGTGCTTGTCGATCCGTTCTCCTGCTGCCCCGGTTCCCCGCCAGACCAGCACTGTTTCCGGATCAGCCGCTGGGGTTTCCGGGGGAACCGTGCGGGTGCGTTGCTCGAAGGCAGGGCCCTGTACGTTCCTGAAGGACTCATCCACTCGAAATCCCGCTGGCACCGGTTGCCGTTGTTTCCAGATCTCCTTCTTTATATCAAAGACGATGTTTTCCGTGCCGATGCGCTTCCGGTTCAGGGATATTTTCCTTATCGCCGCCCTGTTGAGAGTGTCGGTGTCCGGGAAGATCTTGAAGTCCGGATGCTGGCCGAACTCCAAGCCGCCATGTTCCTCGATACAGCGGAAAGCCGCTGAGAACTTGGTATAGCGGTCCTGGATGCCATTCCGTACAAGATCGGGGATGGATCTCCCCTCCATCACGAGCCAATGGTGCATGAACATCGGTTCGCAGGGGACCACTTGGGGAGGATCGAAATGGTCTCTGGCGAGATAACTGAGCAGCCCGTAGCAACAAGTCCAGGAGACGCAGGAGTTGTTGTCGCCCTGGTCGCCGGGATCGGGAAGATGCTGGCGGAGAGACCAGGTTCTAGCGAAATCCCGCACCTCCTCGCTTTCAGGATTGAGCCCGAAAGTATTCTCAGCGAAGGCAGCGGGGGTGGAAAACTCCGCGGAGAGCCACTCCACGTCCGCATCGTCTTGCAAGCCCTGGCCGGAGGCGGGAAAGGGAGCGAGGACGAGCCAGGCTGCCAGGGGAAGAAGGCCGCGTAGGGGCCTGCTTGATCTTGATGGTTCAAGCGGATTCATAGTCATGCGATTCTTTGGGCTGGCCACGGAAAGGTGGAGATGCCTGTCGTGAATCCGGTGTAGATCAGGCAAATCCACGCCGGCACTCGCACCCCCGGAATCCCGGTTCGCGATCTTGCGGTTCAAATATCCCGAGACCCGACAGGATGAACCGGATCAACGGGCGTCAAATCCGGTCTTGGAGCGGGGGGAAAGGCTAAGAGGGAAAACCTGCGGTGAGGAGGGATATGCAGAACCAATAGCATCGCGGAGGAATGTCATGCAAGAAGTAAGTTGTGATTCCGTGCCTCCCCGTTCGCAGGGTCAGATATTCCGCCTATGTCGGTATCTGAGACGGACGATTGACGCCGGGGCCGCCCGGGGAGTCATTCATTCAGATATCCGGATGGTTCCCTCCAGGCCATGTAGGAACTGGGCACCGGTCACCTCCTATGGAGGTGTCTGAGCCACTCTCTCCAGGGCAATACCGCTCAAAAATGCAGAGGCAGGTAAGCGGTTCACACACTACGACTGTCGTCGCCCGATAGGACAAATGTGGGCCAGATCGGAACAGCGGCTTTATCCTGGCTCTCCTGCGATCTCAATCGATCTCCAGCCGGTATCTCGGCAATTTCGGGTCCACTTCGCGGCTCCAGGCGTCGATGCCGCCGCGGAGGGCTTTGGTATTCTTCATGCCGTGGCCGAGGAACCAGGCGCAGGTATCCAGCACGTGTTTCCCGGCGTGGTCGTGCAGGATGATCCGGCGCTGCGGGTCGCCGGAGAAGAGCTTTTGCTGGAGTTCCTGCTCCAGGAAAACGGCACCGGGGATGCTCACCGCCTCGTGTTCCTCGCGGGTGCGGGTATCGAGCAGAAGCGGCGGGGCGGGGGAATCGAGCTCGGCCTTCAGTTCCGCGGGGGAGATCATCATGGCCTCGTCATGGGCGTGGCCGGCCAGCAGGTGGGCCAGGACTTCCTGCGCATCCAGTTCACCCGCACGGGCGCAGAGCTCGGCCAGCGTCTCCGTGTCGGCGAAGCCGCAGCTCCGGCAGCCGCCGAGGTGGTAACGGGAAAAAAGCGCGCGGCGTGCGCCGGGCAGGCTTTCCAGGATCCGCCCCATCGGGGTGGCGGGAGTGATCGTCGCGGGGTCCACTCCGGGGAGGCTAGCGGCGGGGCGGGGATTTTCCACTGTTTCGAGCGGGCATTTTGGGCAAGGTTGTTTCCGCATGGCGCGACCAATCGATCCCAACGAGCCGCGAATCTACTTTCTCCCGAATGCGATGACGGCGGGGAACCTGGCCTGCGGGTTCTTCGCGGTGCTGACGATTTTCAACGGGATCCTGGAGGCGACTT
>CBFGVD010000021.1:0-15023 GCA_965651965.1 uncultured Verrucomicrobiaceae bacterium
CGCCCTGGCGGAGATCCCGGATTTCCTGCCCGCCCAGTGGCTGTGGAACGCCCATCACCCGGACGTGCCGCTCTTCTGCTTCCTGCGACTGCGGCGGGAGCCGGTCTTCCGGCTGCTCAAGGTCGTCAACGAGGCCGGGGTGGTGACCGTGGCGATCGAATACGGCGCGACCGACCGCAAGGACGCCACGCGCGAGGAATTCGTCCTCAGGCACAAGCGCTTCGGCGGATTGGAAGTGACGGAGCGCCGCTCCCTGCCCTGAGAAGCGTTCTTCAGGCAACGTCGAGCTCCGGCCACAAGCGGGCCACCAGCGGCTCCTGGGCGGCCTCCATGCGCTCGCGATCCTCCGGGGCCTCGTCCTCGTGCCCGGCCAGGTGGAGCAAGCCGTGGACGATATAGCGGAAGAGCTCCCGCAGGGGCGGCTCGCCGTTTTCCGCGGCCTGGCGGAAGGCGACCTCGACGCCGATCACGATTTCCCCGTGATGGAAGGTGATAACGTCCGTCTCGCCCTCGATCCCCATGAACTGGTCGTGGACGCGCGCGCTGGTTTCATCGTCCACCAGGGCGACTTCCACGCACTCATGCTCCAGGAGCGGAGCTCCCTCCCCCACGACGTGCTTGAGCAGGATTTCCCCCGCGGCCAGCGCGCCTCCCTTTTCGAGGGTGATCAGCCATGCCTCGGGGATTTCGAGGCGGTTCTGGTTGTTGCCGACGATGAGTTCAGGGCACATCGGGGTCAGTTGGCAGGATGCTGCGGCGCGGCGGCCGGTTGCTGGGGAGTTGCGGCAGGCTGCGGGGCCTGTAGCGGTGCGGTCTTCGCGGGCTGGGTCTTCGATCCCCCGCCCTGGCGGCGTTCGAGATCGGACTTGCGGCCCAGGGTGCTGCGCTCGTCGTCCTTCGGATAGTCGATCCGGGTGTGGAGCATGCTCCGCAGGGTGGCGCAGAAGCTGTCCTTCACCTTGGCCAGATCCCGCAGCGTGAGCGTGCATTCGTCGAGCTGGCCGTCGCAGACGCGGGCCTCCACCAGATCCTCCACGAGGGCGCGGATCTTGGCCGGGGTCGGCTTTTTGAGGGTGCGCGAGGCGCTTTCCACGATGTCGGCGAGGCTGACGATCCCGCTTTCACGGGTCCGGGGCCGCGGGCCGGGATAGCGGAAGTTTTTCTCGTCGATCTTCGGCAGGTCCTCGGGATTTTCCAGGCCCTTCTCCACCTTCTCCAATTCCGCCTTTTTCTGCTCCTGGGCGCGGCGGTGGAAATAGCTCACCAGCGAATCCCCGTGGTGCTCCTGGATGATGTCGATGACGCGGGGGTTCAGCTTGTGCTTCACCGCCAGGTCCACGCCGTCCTTCACGTGCGCGATGATGATCAGGGCGCTCATCGTGGGCGTCAGCGCGTCGTGGGGATTTTCTCCCCCCTCCACCTGATTCTCGATGAAATACTCCGGTTTGCTGAGTTTCCCGATATCGTGGTAGTAGGCGGAAACACGGCACATCGCGGCATTCGCACCGACGGCTTCCGCCGCGGCCTCCGACAGGGAGGCCACCACCAGGCTGTGATGGAAGGTCCCGGGGGCTTCCAACTGCAGGCGGCGGAGCAGCTTGTGGTTCAAATCGCTCAATTCCAGCCAGGAAATGTCAGTGGTGAGGCGGAAGGCCCCCTCCAGCACCGGCAACATGCCGCTGACCAGTAGGGCGATGACGATACCCGTGCCGAGCGCCGCCAGCGAACTCAGGCCCGCCTCCTTCAGCCCCTCCAGCTGGTCGGCCGTGCCGGGCATCAGGTTGATGCGTTCGAAAATGATGCAAAGCAGCAACGCCGCCACGCCGGAGTAGACCCCGGCGCGGAGGAGCTGGACCCGCTTCCGCACCCGGTGGACCGCCTGCACCGCCACCAGTCCGCAGACCAGGCTTACGGCGACATAAAGCAACACGTCCGGCTTCGGCATCACCAGCGAGCCCAGGAAAGCGGCATACACCGTGGAAAAGGTGCCGACGCCGCGCCCGAGCAGGACGGCATGAACCATCGGGGTGAGGGCGAAGGGAATCAGGAGGAATTTCATCTCTCCCGCCATGTCGTTGGCATCCACCATCAGGGAAATGCCGCGGACCACCGCCATGTGGCCCGCCAGCCCGCCCAGCACGAGGAAGATCCGGCCGTTCCGGTGGGAGACATTCTCGTGCAGGCTCTGGAGGATCGCCACCGCGGTGCCGGCCACGATGAAGCCGAACAGCGCGCCGCGCATCGGTTCGTCCACGAAGTTCGTGTCGGAGGCGGACCGCAGGACCATCACCGCCACCCCGGAACAGAACATCAGGTAAAGGCACACGCGCACCCAGACGCTGCGGTCCAAGGTCATCGCCACCGGGTTTTCGGCATGGATCCGGCGTTTGCGGCCGGACGACATGCCGCGGCGCGCGAGGCGCCAGCGTTTGAAGGCATCTATGAATCCCACGGTATGGCAACTGGGTTGCGAAAACGGGGCCGATCCGGACCGGCTGGTCCATCGGCGGGGCAGGTCGTTAGAGGATTTACCCCCCTTTTGCAATGCGTAAATCCCCTGATGCCCGGCCAAGAGCAATCAAGTCTCAAATCCCGAAAAATCAAGGAGATAGGAAAATCCACGGGATGCCAACATTGATCCTCAGCAGCTTATCAAGCCGAGCTGCGGTGGCGGTCATAGGCTTCGATGATCCGGCCGACCACCGGGTGGCGGACCACGTCCGCCCCGCTGAAGCGGATGAAATCGATCCCGCGGACCCCGGCGAGGGCTTTTTCCGCCTCGAAAAGGCCGGAAGGCACGGTGGGCTTCAGGTCGATCTGGGAGCCGTCCCCGGTGACCACCAGGCGGGATTCCTCTCCCAAGCGGGTCAGGGCCATGAACATCTGCTCCCGGGTCGTATTCTGCGCTTCATCCAGGATCACGAAGGAGCGGGCCAGGGTCCGGCCGCGCATGAAGGCCAGCGGCGCGATTTCGATGGTCCCGTCCGCCAGATAGCGCTCCCCCTCTTCGTGGCCGATCATGTCGTGGATTGCATCGTAGAGGGGCCGTAGATACGGGGCCACTTTTTCCCGGAGATCTCCGGGGAGGAAGCCGAGCGCCTCCCCCGCCTCCACCGCCGGGCGTGTCAAAACGACGCGGCCGACGCGTTTGGCCTTCAACATCGCCAGCCCCATGGCCATGGCGAGGTAGGTTTTGCCCGTCCCCGCCGGGCCGAGGCCGAAAACCACGTCGTTCGTTTCGATCGATTTCAGGTACTCGAGCTGGCGCGGGGTTTTCGGCACCACCGGCTTCCGCCCCCGGAATCCCAGCAGCTTCACTTCGGCAAGCTCCGAGACCGAGCCGCCGCCGGCCGCGACCATATCCACGGCCATGCGGAAATCCCGCGGGGCGATTTCCGCTCCCTGCCGCCGCGCCTGCTCCAGATCGGAAAATACCGCCGCGCTCCGGCCCACCCCCTCCTCAGGGCCGGCGAATAGGATCCAGCCGTCGCGCGTGACCGCACGGACACCGAGCTTTTCCTCCAGATAGCGGAGCTCCTTCGCATCGTTCGCAAAAAGGGAATGGAGAAAGGGGGCCGTCTCGTATTCCAACTTGATCTCGGTCTCGGGGACACTCATCAGCCTTTCTCTAACCGTTCGCCGCCCGGCGGTCAGCCGCAAAATCGGCCCCCGGGGGATGACGCGGCTTTTCCCTTGCCAATGCTTGCCCGAGCCATTTTTTCAGACGCGCGCCGCATTCCGTGTCGCTCCGCGAAGCGTCCAAATTCTTCCCACCTGAACCCAGTGATCCCATGATCGAAGTCGAGAACCTGTCCAAACAGTTCGGAACCAAGACCGCAGTCGATCACCTGTCCTTTTCCGTAAGGAAAGGCGAAGTGCTCGGCTTCCTAGGCCCCAACGGAGCCGGGAAATCCACCACCATGCGGATGGTCACCGGATTCCTGCCTCCCAGCTCCGGCGATGCCAAGATCTGCGGCATCTCCATCGTGGACCGCCCGAACGAGGCCAAGCAGAAGATCGGCTATCTGCCGGAATCCGCCCCGCTTTACAACGACATGACGGTGAGCGGCTTCCTTCGTTTCTGCGCGGATGCCCGCGGACTCTCCGGGAATACCCGGAAGGATGCCGTGGAACGCGCGATCGAGACCTGCTTCCTCCAGAGCGTCGCCTTCCAATCGATCGACACCCTTTCCAAGGGCTACCGCCACCGCACCTGCCTGGCGCAATCCCTCCTCCACGACCCGGAGGTCCTGATCCTGGACGAACCGACCGACGGCCTGGACCCCAACCAGAAGCACGAAGTCCGGCAGCTCATCAAGCGCCTGGGCGAGACCAAGGCGATCCTCTTCTCCACCCACATCCTGGAGGAAGTAGAGGCCGCCTGCACCCGCGCGGTGATCGTGGACCGCGGCCGGATCGTGGAAGACGGCACGCCGGCGGAATTGCTCAAGAAATCCGGCACGAACTCGCTGACCGATCTTTTCCGCAAGGTCACGACCCTCGACACCGCCGCCTGAAACCCTTCCTTCCCCTTCGTTTCCCATGAAAAACGTCTGGACCATCTTCAAGCGCGAGCTTTCCAGCTACTTCAGCCACCCCATCGCCTACGCGGTGATCGTCGTCTTCCTCCTCCTATCCATGGTGTTCACCTTCACCCTGGGCGGCTTCATGGAGGTGCAGGATGCATCCCTGACCTACTCCTTCTTCGCCTACCTGCCCTTCATCCTGATGGTGCTGGTGCCCGCGGTGGGCATGCGCCTGCTGGCGGAGGAACACCGCAGCGGCACCATCGAACTGCTCGGCACCATGCCGATCCCGATGTGGAGCGTGATTTTCGGGAAATTCCTGGCCGCCGCCCTGGTGTGGCTCTTCGCGCTGCTGCTGACCTTCCCGATCTGGATCACCGTCAACTGGTTCGGCAATCCGGACAATCTGACCATCATTTCCGGCTACATCGGCGGCTTCCTCGTCGCCTGCAGTTTCCTGGCCATCACCCTGCTGGTTTCCGCCTTCACGCGGGACCAGGTGATCTGCCTGATCGTCGCGGCCACGATCTGCATCGTGATCGTGCTCGGCACCTTCGATCCCTTCGTGCGGGTGTATGCGAAGGCGCTGCCGCAGGGAGTTGCGAACGCCATCACCGCCCTGGGCGTGTGGGACCACTTCATGTCCCTGGCCCGCGGGGCCTTCCGCCTGCAGGACGCGGTGTGGTTCGGCTCCATCATCCTCGCCTGCCTGCTGGGTACGAGCGCGATCCTGACCGCCAAGCGCGCCTGAACCCGAGAACAATCCCTTCTTCTTCCATCCCATGAGCAAAGAAGCAAAGACCGTTCATCCGATGGCCCGGGCCGTTCTGGCCATCGTCGCGCTGCTGGTCATCGTCGTTTCCGTCAACCTGCTGGTGTCCTCGCTGGGCGTGGGCCACAAGAACGCGGACTTCACCACGGACAAGGTCCATACCCTTTCCGACGGCACGAAGAGCATCCTGAAGGAACTCGGCGCGCCTGTGACGATCCGCTACTATGCGACCCGGAATTCCGACTACATGCCGGAGGACCTGAAACTCCACATGCGCCGCGTGGACGACCTGCTGGCGGAGTACGAGAACCTTTCCGGCGGCAAGCTCCGCGTGGAGGAACTCGATCCCCAGCCGGACACGGACGCGGAGGATTCCGCGAACCTGGACGGCATCCGCGGCCAGACGATCAACGACCAGAACCTTTATTTCGGCCTGGCCGTTTCCTGCCTGGACCGGACTTCCACCATCCCCTTCCTGGACCCCGCGCAGGAAACCATGCTGGAATACCAGCTCTCCAAGGCGGTTACGGAAGTTTCCCGCCCGGACCGGCCGGTGATCGGCCTGATGGCGGGGCTGCCGATCAACGGCAGCCCGGCGATGATGCCCGGCCAGCGCGGCCCGCAGCCCTGGGTGATCTACCAGCAGTTGGCGCAGTCCTATGAGATCAAGGACCTGACGATGACCCCGGAGAAAATCGATCCGGAGATCGACGTGCTGCTCCTTTTCCACCCGGCGGGAATCACTCCGGAGGCGGAATTCGCGATCGACCAGTACCTGCTCCAGGGCGGCACCGTGGTGGCCTGTCTCGACCCCTACTCCGTGGCCGCGCAGATGACCGGCGGCGGCAATCCGATGATGGGCGGGGGCAACCCGACCTCCTCCAGCCTGCCGACCTTGCTCGGGGCATGGGGCGTCTCCATGGATACCCAGGTGCTGGGAGACGAAAACTACCAGACGACGATGAACGGCGGACGCCCCGGCATCGCGGTGCTGACCGTGCCACGGGACGGGATGCCGCAGAAGGACAACGTGATCACGAAGGATCTGACCAGCCTGGTCTTCTTCCTGCCCGGCGGCCTCTCGAAATCGGGCGGTTCCGGGGTGGCGATCAACACGCTGGTGCGCTCCTCGGACAAGGCGGGCTTCGTCGATCCGACGAAGGCCTCCCAGCTTGATCCGCGCCTGGCCACCAGCTTCCGCGGCAGCCGGGCCTACGATCTGGTGATGCACCTGAAAGGAAGTTTCAAAACCGCCTTCCCGAAGGGCAAACCGGGCACGGAAGAAGCCTCCGCGGAAGAAGCGAAGAAGGATGAGCCCGCCGCCGGGGAGGAAGCCGGGGACGGTGATAAGAAAGAAGAGGAAAAGAAGGAGGAGAAACCCTCCCACCTCACGGAAGCGAGCAAGGAAGGCAATGTCTTCCTCATTTCCGACATCGACGCTTTCTTCGACCAATTCTCCTACCAGTTGCAAGGCTTCGGCGGCATGCAGGTGGCCCGCCAGATCAACGGCAACCCCTCGCTGCTCTTCAACATCATCGACCAGGCGGCGTCCTCCACCCACCTGATCGGGGCACGCAGCCGCGCGGCGATCGCCCGCCCATTCACCAAGATCAAGGAGCTGGAAGCCGAACCGAACAAGCGGGACGGCTCGAATATCGACGAGCTGGAAGCCCAGGCCGAACAGGCGCAGCAGAAGCTGAACGACCTCCAGACACAGAAATCCGCGGGCTCGGAGCTCTACCTCTCTCCCGAGCAAGAGGCGGAGATCCGGAAATTCCGCCAGCAGGAGGTCGAGGCCCGCAAGCAGGTCCGCGAGCTTCAGAAAGACCTCCGGCGCGAGAAGGACAAGCTCGCCGGCACGGCAACGCTGGTGAACATCTTCACCATGCCCTTTCTGGTTATCGCCCTGGGCGTCGGCCTGCTCCTGAAACGCCGCACCTCCACCCGCGCCCGCTGAACCCTCACCCCATACACTTCCAGCCATGAACAAACGACAAGTCGTTGTCCTCTGGATCCTCGCCATCCTCCTCGCGGCCGCCGCGTTTTTCGCACGATCCAAGAGCTCGGGAGGCTTCGAGAGCAAAACAGAACGCGCCCGCGGGGAAACCCTCTTCGCCGAGCTTCCGGTGCAGCAAGTCGCGAAGATCCAGGTCAGCTCCGGCGACAAGAGCACCACGCTGGTCCGCAAGGACGGCAAGTGGACCGTTTCCGAACGCGAGGACTATCCCGCGAACGTGACAACCGTGAACGAGATCCTGCGCACGCTCGCGGAAGTGAAGGTGACCCAGGGCATCGAAGCGGAGCCTTCCTTCGCGCCGCGTTTCGGGATGGACCCGGCCGCAACGGAGGAAAAAGACCGCGGCACCGAAGTGGTGCTTTCCAATGACGCCGGCACGGAACTCGCCCGCGCAACCCTGGGCAAGAACCTGGAGGCCGGCGGCGATCCGATGAGCATGTTCGGCGGCGGCTCGTCCGGCCGGTTCGTCCGCAACCACGCGGATTCCTCCGGGGTGTATGTCGTGAGCGAACTCTTCCCCTCCCTGTCCGCCGACCCGGCGAGCTGGCTGGAGGACGATTTCGTGAAGGTGGAGAAGATCAAGAGCGTCTCCGTGACCCCGCCGGCCAAGCCGGACCAGATCGCGTGGAAATTGACCCGCCCGGACGAGAACGCGGAATTCTCGCTCGAAGGCGCGAAAGAAGGCGAGCTGGCCGACGCCGGTGCCACGGCCCCGCTCAAGAGCCTGTTCTCCTACGCACGTTTCGAGGACATCGTGCCCAAGGACAAGGTGGATGACATCGCCGTGCCGCTGGAGAAGCGGACCGCGAAGATCGAGACCTTCGAGGGCTTCAACTACACCTTCACCTTCATGCCCGCGGAAGAAGAGAAACCGGCAGAGGGGGACGAGGGCGCGCCCGCCCCGGAACCGAGCTACCTGATGACCGTGGAAGTGGAAGCCACCCTGCCCGCCGAACGGAAGAAGGAGGAGAAGGAATCCGAGGAAGACGCGAAGACGAAGGACAAGGCCTTCGCCGACCGCAAGGCGGAGCTGGAGAAACGCCTGGCCGCCGAAAAGGCCCTGGCAGGCCGCTATTTCAAGGTCACCAAGTGGACCGTGGACGCGCTGCTGAAGGATCGCGCAAGCCTCCTGCAAAAAGCCGATCCCGCCGCGGCACCTCCCGCACAGGGGATTCCCCCGGGGCTGCCGCAGGGAATGGTGCCCCCGGGCACGCCCACTCCCCCGCCCGCCGCTCCGCGCCGCCGGGTGGAAGCGGTGACACCGCCGATCGAAATCCCGCCGCTGAAAGAAGCGGACGCGCCGGATGAGCCGGAAACTCCGGAAGAGGAGACTCCGCAGGACGGCGAATGAATCTCAAAAGGGCGGCCCTTCCGGCCGCCCTTTTTCGTAGGGTCATCTCTCAAAACGTCCGCGTATTTTCGTCCGGACATCTGCATTCCTGCGCAGCATCTCAAGCCGCGGCAGGACAGGGATATTTCCCAAGGATCCCCCTACCCTTCGCTTCAAAGGTTCCAGAAATGACCCGGCATTCCGGAGTTCGCAAAGCCAGCCGGAGCTGGTCCTGCACCACGCCGGACTTGTTTCGCCCGGAATGCCCCCTTAAACCGCCCGCGTGACTCACGACTTCGACGTGCCCATCGCCCGCAAGGGCAGCGGCTGCATCAAATACGACCGCAGGCCGGAACTCGATCCTTTTTGGGTGGCGGACATGGACTTCGCCTCCGCGCCGGAGATCCTGGAGGCGCTGCACGCCCGGGTGAATCACGGCGTCTTCGGCTATGCCCAGGCGCACGCGGGGCTGAACGAGGCGATCGACCTCTATCTGGCGGAGCGGCGCGGGGTGAGCGTGCCGGGGGAGCGGATCGTCCACCTCGGCGGGCTGGTCCCGGCGCTCTCGCTGGCAGGCCGCGCCTTTTGCAAGGATGGCGAGGCGCTGATGACCTGCACGCCGGTGTACCCGCCCTTCATCGGCGTGCACCACGACGGCGCGGCCAAGCTCATCACCGTGGACCACATCGAGGTGGACGGACGCTGGGAATTCGACTGGGCGGCGATGGAGGCGGCGGTGACGCCGGGGACGAAGCTTTTCCTGCTTTGCAACCCGCAGAACCCGCTCGGACGCGTTTTCACGAAGGACGAAGTGGAACGCCTGGCCCGCTTCTGCGCGGATCACGACCTGATCCTCGTATCGGATGAAATCCATTGCGATCTGGTGCTGGATGCGGCCCGGACCCCGCATTTCTCCGCCTTGGAACTGCCGGAGGATCTCCGGCGCCGCACGATCACGCTGCTTTCCCCGAGCAAAACCTGGAACATCGCCGGCCTGGGCTATGCCTTCGCGGTGATTCCGGACGATGGCATCCGCCGGAAGTTCTCCGCCCAGCGCGGGCACACGCTCTCGGAGATCAACGCGCTTTCCTACTACGCGGCCGAGGCCGCCTACCGCCACGGGGAGGAATGGCGGCAGCAACTGCTCGCCTACCTGCGCCGGAACCGGGAATTGCTGGATACTTTCATCGCCGAGCGCATGCCCGTGCTGAAAGTCGTACCGGGGGAGGCCACCTATCTGGCATGGATCGACACCCGCGGGATGGGGGTGGAGAATCCGGCACAGTTCTTCGAGAAAAACGCGGGGCTTTTCCTTTCCGACGGGGCTTTCTTCGGCTGGCCGGGCTGGCTCCGCTTCAATTTCGGCTGCCCCCGCGCGCGGATGCTGGAGGGGCTGGAGAAAATGGCGCGGGCGATGCCATGAGAAAAACCCAGTATTACGCGGCGGCAAGCCTTGACGGCTTCATCGCGGATGACGCCCATGGCCTGGATTGGCTCTTCCAATTCACCGATATCGACGAAGCGGAAATCCAACGCTTCACCGCCAAGGTAGGGGCCATCGCCATGGGCTCCGCCACCTACGAATGGATTTTAAAGAATCAGGTGCAACCCGCTTCCGGTGCGCCGCAGCCATGGCCCTACGAGGTGCCGGTGTGGGTTTTCTCCAGCCGGGAGCTGCCCGTGGCGGAGGGCGCGGACATCCGGTTCGTGAAAGGCGCGGTGGCACCGGTTCATCACACCATGGTCGAAGCGGCCGGGGACCGGAATCTCTGGGTGATGGGGGGCGGCGACCTGGCGGGGCAATTCCACGATGCAGGTTTGCTGGACGAGATCATCGTCTCCATCGCCTCCGTGACTTTGGGCTCGGGTTTTCCGCTTCTCCCCCGCCGGATCAGCACTCCTCCGTTGAAATTGATCTCCGTGGATAAATTCGGGAGTTCGTTCGCGGTCCTTCATTACCAAGTGACCCGGTAGCGGAGATTTTTTCCTGCCCGCGAAACCTTGGACCGACCGCCTCCGGCGGAAAAGCAGCCTTTGCACCCGCTCCTTGCCACCCGCCCGGCGATGCCTACACTTTCCGGCATGGCCCGCTCGCTGCGCACCGTCCTGCTTGCCTTCCTGTCGCTGATTTCGCTCGCCTCCGCGGAGCACGTGATCCTGACGGGGGGGCCCGCCCTGCGTTCCTGGGAGGACCTGCGGGTGCCGCGCGACCAGCACGACCGCTGGTGGGCGAATTTCGTCCGCGCCTCCACGCTGCGAATGGTGGAAATCCGCAAGGCCTATGGCGCGGATGCACCGATCGTCTGGATGGTTTACCGCCCCGGCTACCAGGAGCGCGGCCGGGAGGACGGCAAACCCTACACCACCTGGATCACCGATCTGGCGAGGAAGCGGAGCTGTACCCTGGTGTGGGTGGACAGCACCTCCAGCACCATCTCCGCGATCAACAGCCGCCCGCGCGGCTCGGTGCGGACCTTCGATTACTTCGGCCACTCGAACCGCCACTGCTTCATGCTGGACTACGGCAGCCACATCATGGCCGCCTGCACCGCCTGGATCCACGAGCGGGATCTGCCGAAGATCCGTTCCTCGATCTTCGCCAGGGACGCCTATTGCAAAAGCTGGGGCTGCCACACCGCCGAGAGCATGAGCAAGGTCTGGAAAAGCCAGATCGGCCTGAAACTCGAAGGAGCCATGGGCAAGACCGACTACACCGTGGTCGGCCGCGGCCAGCTCCCGATCGGCGAAGGCTGGGTGCGGTAAAGTCCCCCGCCCGCTTCCGGATTTATCCCTCAGTCTCTAGCAACCAGTCACTTCACGCGATGCTTCTCGCCGAACTCCAGCGCCTCCATTCCCTGCCATTCTTCGAGCTGCTCAAACAGGCCCGTGCCGTGCACGAGGCGAACTGGCCGGAAAACGACGTCCAGCTCTGCACCCTGCTCTCGATCAAAACCGGCGGCTGTTCGGAGGATTGCTCCTATTGCGCGCAGTCGGCCCGTTACAACTCCGGCGTCGAGATCGAGCGCCTGATGGGCAAGGACGCCATCATGGAACGCGCCCGCGCGGCCCGGGAGACGGGCTCCACGCGCTTCTGCATGGGGGCCGCCTGGCGCGGGGTCCGCGGCGGCACGCAGCGCTTCGAGCAGGTGCTCGAGATCGTGCGCGATGTCTCCACCCTGGGGATGGAGGTCTGCGTGACCCTCGGCGAACTGGGCCCGGAGGAGGCCAAGGCTCTGAAAGAGGCCGGCGTGACGGCTTACAACCACAATCTCGACACCTCCCCGGAGCACTACCCGAACATCGTCACCACCCACACTTACGAGGACCGCCTGCGAACGATCCGCAACGTGCAGGACGCCGGCATGTCCGTGTGCTGCGGCGGCATCCTCGGGCTCGGGGAGAGCACCGCGGACCGGCTCAAGATGCTGGAGGTGATTTCGGAATTCAATCCGCAGCCGGAAAGCGTGCCGATCAACTCTCTGATGCCGATGCCCGGAACCCCGCTGGAGGGTTCCGCCGCGGTGGATGTCTTCGATCTGGTCAGGATGATCGCCCTCACCCGCATCGCCATCCCCAAGGCCAAGGTGAGGCTTTCCGCGGGACGCACCCGGATGAGCGACGAGACCCAGGCGCTGTGCTATTTCGCCGGGGCGAATTCGATTTTCTACGGCGACAAGCTGCTCACCGCAAAGAACCCCGCGGTCGAAAAGGACCGCGCCCTGCTCGCGAAGCTGGGTCTGGGCACGCTCGCGCCGAATCCCGCGCTTGCCGCCCCGGAAGCGGAGGAAGAGCGCCCGCTGAGCCCCGCCTGCTGCGGCTGCGAGGACTAAGGGCGATCTTCCCTTGAATGCGGAGGGATCGGTGGGAGTCTAAGGGGCAATGAAAGCCCTCGTCCTGCTTCTGCTCCCGCTCCTGGTTTTACCCGCAAGCGCGGACTGGAAGTCCGAGGTGACACCGCCGGCGCTCGGGCCGCATCCGAAGCTGAAACCCCAGGAATTCGAATACCGCCTTTCCTGGAAGGGCATGGTGGGCGCGGGCAAGCTCACCTTCACCTTCGGCGCCCGGAACCCGAAATTCCCCGCGGACTACAATGCCCGGGTCAGCGGCGGCAGCACCGGCCTGGCCGCGAAGCTGTACCGGAACAAGGTCACGGTGATGTCCCGGCTCGATCCCGCCACGCTCCGCCCGCGCGCATCCGTGGCGGTGCAGGATGAGGGCGACGAAGTGAACACAACCCGCACCACGTGGGCCGGGACCCTCGTTTCCAGCGAACAAACCACGCGGATCACCAAAAACGGGAAGTCAGGCACCATCCGCAGCGAGTTCCGCTTCACCCCCGTCCACGACCTCTTTTCCGCCATGCTGCACGTGCGCAGCCACAAACTGGATAACGGCGACACCCTGACCCTGCCCCTGCAACCTTTCAACAAACCTTACCTGCTCAAAGTCAAGGTCCTGGGACGCGAACACTTCGCCGGCAGGCCCACCATCAAGCTGACCGTTGCACTTCAGAAGATCGATCCGAAGACCAAAAAACTGCTTCCTTATAAGAAAATGAAAAGCTCCACCCTATGGCTTTCGGACGATGCGAACCGCATCCCGGTGGAGCTCAGGTCGGAGGTTTTCATCGGGGATGTACGCATGACCCTGGCCGGAGCGCGGGTCTTGTAATTGAATTGCATTTCAGCGCGTGGCGATTAAACCGCGTGCGGGAAAGATACGCAAAAGCACGGCTTGCAAAAACGCCGATTTTGCGAATGTTAAGTAAATACCTGCTGGAAGCATGCATTTAGTTGCAATATGCATGCTACTCCGAAACAACACTCCACCCCCCGAGCAATAGCAATGACCGCGAATGGACAGGCCGACCTGATGGAGGCTCTCAAATCGGAGCTGGATAGCATGTCCGCGGAAAATGCCGAGCGGTTGTGCGTTATCCTGAAGGGCTTGTTTGCCTGCATGCAGGATCTGAACGCGCGCATGGCCGTGCTGGAGGGACAACAACAGTCCGGCCCGGGCTCCGGGGATCATTGAGCCGGGGCCGCCGCCGGCCCCGGCCGGAAAGCGGTTCAGAGGTACTTGTCCGTTACCGCGCCTTCGCTGGCGCTGGTGGTCAGCTTGGCATATTTCGCCAGCACGCCGCGGGTGTAGCGCGGGGCGGGCTGGGTCCAATTCTCGCGGCGGGCCTTCAGGGCAGCGTCGTCCAGGTCCACGGAGATGGTGTTGTTCTTCGCGTCGATGGTGATGATGTCTCCCTCCACGAGCAGGCCGATGGGGCCGCCCTCGTGGGCTTCCGGGGTGATGTGGCCGACCACGAAGCCATGGCTGCCGCCCGAGAAACGCCCGTCGGTGATGAGGGCCACCGTTTTGCCGAGCCCCCGGCCCATGATGGCGCTGGTGGGCCCGAGCATTTCCCGCATGCCGGGACCGCCCTTCGGCCCTTCGCGGCGGATCACGATTACATCGCCATCCACGATCTTGCCGTCGAGGATCGCCTTCATGCCTTCGTCCTCGGAGTCGAACACACGGGCGGGACCGCGGAAGAGCTCCCCTTCCTTGCCGGTGATCTTGGCCACCGCGCCGCCGGGGGCGAGGTTGCCGTAGAGGATGCGAAGGTGGCTGTCCTTCTTGATGGGATTGTCCAAGGGCCGGATGATTTCCTGTCCTTCCGGATAGCGGAGCGGGGAATTCGCGAGGTTTTCCGCCAGGGTCTTGCCGGTCACGGTGAGGCAGTCGCCGTGCAGCAGGCCCGCCTCCAGCAGCATGCGCAGCAGCGGCACCGTGCCGCCGATTTTCACCAGCGCGGCCATGGAGTATTTGCCGGAAGGCTTCAGGTCCGCCAGCAGCGGCACGCGCTTGCCGATCTCGGTGAAATCGTCGATCGAAAGGGGAACCTCCGCGGCGTGGGCGATCGCCAGCAGGTGCAGCACGGCATTGGTCGAGCCACCGAGCGCGATCACCACGGTGATGGCATTCTCAAAGGCCTTCCGGGTCATGATGTCGCGCGGCTTGATGCCGAGCTTGATCATGTTCAGCACCGCGGCCCCGGCGTCGAAGCAATCGCGCATCTTGTCGTCGGAGACGGCGGCCTGGGCGGAGGAATTCGGCAGGGACATGCCCAGCGCCTCGATTGCGGAGGCCATCGTGTTCGCGGTGTACATGCCGCCGCAGGAGCCCTCGCCCGGGATCGCGCAGGATTCCACCGTGTGGAGCTCCTCGTCCGAATACTCGCCCGCGGCGTGTTTGCCCACCGCCTCGAAGACCGAAACGATATCCAGATCCTTCTGCTCGCCCTTGATGGTCGCACATCCGGGCAGGATGGTGCCGCCGTAAACGAAGACGCTCGGACGGTTCAGGCGGGCCATGGCCATCACGCAA
>CBFGVD010000022.1:0-14966 GCA_965651965.1 uncultured Verrucomicrobiaceae bacterium
GGAAGTTTACGTGCTGGACGACGGCGCGGAGACCGACCTGGACCTGGGCCACTACGAGCGCTTCACCTCCGGAGTCCTCTCCCGGATGAACAACCTGACGTCCGGCCAGGTCTTCGATGCCGTGATCCGCAAGGAGCGCCGCGGCGAATACCTGGGCAAGACCGTCCAGTTCATCCCGCACGTCACGGACGAGATCAAGGCCCGCATCCATACCGTGGCCGAGAACAATCCGGACGTGGAGGTGCTCATCACGGAAATCGGCGGCACCGTGGGCGACATGGAAGGCCTGCTGTTCATCGAGGCCCTGCGCCAATTCGCGCTGGAAGTCGGCAAGGAGAACGTCTGCTTCATCCACGTGACCCTGCTGCCCTTCATCAAGGCCGCGGGCGAGGTGAAGACCAAGCCGACCCAGCAATCCGTGGCGAAGCTGCGCGAGCTCGGCATCCAGCCGGATATCATCATCTGCCGCACGGAGGCCGATCTGGACGAGGACAACCGGCGCAAGATCGCCATGTTCTGCAACGTGGAGAAGAAGAACGTGGTGGCCTTCCGCGACGTGGCCCACACCATCTACGAGTGTCCGCTGGACCTGCGCCGGGACAAGATCGACCGCCTGGTCGTCGATCGCATCGGCCTGGGCCATACGCCCGCGCCCGCGCTGGAGGACTGGGAGACCTTCGTCCGCCGCGTGATCCACCCGAAGCACAAGGTGACCATCGCCGTGGCGGGCAAGTATATCGAGCTTCAGGACGCCTACAAATCGATCTACGAATCCCTGATCCATGCCGGCGCACATCACGATACCAAGGTGAACATCGTGCGCGTGGAGGCGGAGGCCATCGAAGACCACGGCGCGAAGGCCGTCATCGGGGATGTGGACGGCATCCTCGTCCCCGGCGGCTTCGGCGACCGCGGCATCGAGGGCAAGATCCTGGCCGCCCAGTATGCGCGGGAAAGCGGCATCCCTTACTTCGGCATCTGCCTGGGCATGCAGATCGCGACCATCGAGTTCGCCCGGAACGTTTGCAAGCTGCGCGACGCGAATTCCACCGAGTTCGACAAGAGCACCCCCTTCCCGGTGATCTGCCTCCAGGAAGAGCAGAAGGGCGTGGAGGACATGGGAGCGACCATGCGCCTCGGCTCCTGCGAGAGCATCGTCTTCGCCGGAACGAAGGCATCCGACCTCTACGGCGGGGCCGAGCGCATCCACGAGCGCCACCGCCACCGCTACGAATTCAACTCCGACTTCCAGGACAAGCTCCAGGAGTGCGGGCTGGTGATCTCCTCCGTCTCGGAGAAAGAGGGACTCGTGGAAATCATCGAACTGCCTAACCACCCCTTTTTCGTGGCGGCGCAGTTCCACCCGGAATTCCAATCCAAGCCGAACAAGCCGCACCCTCTCTTCTCCGGCTTCGTGAAAGGCGCGCTGGACCGCTCGCTGGCGCAGTAGGACCTTGGACTGCGGCAAGCTCCTTTACTTCTACTTCAAAGGCACAGAAGCCGCGGAGTGCCGCGGAGTTCGATTTTCCACAGACCTTCCCGGCGATGCTTTGCAACCTCGGCGGCTCCGCGGTCCCTCTCCCCTACGGACCTAGCCGGGCCGGGCTGCGGCCCTTGCTCAATCCTCCGGTTCTTCTCCTTCCTTCCCGGGCTCGTGCAGCTTCGCCCCGTGGAGCAGGCGGCAGAATTCCTTTTTCGAAAGCACGTGATGTTCGCCCTCCTTCGTGGACAGGTCGGCCATCGTCTTGTAGGCCACTTCGAGGCGCTCCAGCCGCGTGATCCGGATGTATTCCTTTCCTTTCTTCCAAACCTGGTTCTGTTGCAGCCGCATGCGGCAGGATGTCCCGCCGGAGCGGCGATGACCAGCCCGGCATGAAACGGATTGCGGTCATCGGCGGGGGACCCGCGGGACTCCGGGCGGCGGAGGTTGCCGCCGGGGCCGGTGCGGCCGTCACCCTTTTCGAGGCGAAACCCTCGCCGGGACGAAAACTCCTGGTGGCCGGGAGAGGCGGCCTGAACCTCACGCACGGGGAAGATCTTTCACGTTTTGTTTCCCGCTATTCCGGCCCTGGGCAGCCGCCGGAGTTCTGGCAAAGGACGCTCGCCGCCTTTTCCCCGGCGGATCTCCGGGAATGGGCGGCCGGGCTGGGCATCGGAACCTTCCAGCAACGCACCGGCCGCGTTTACCCGCGCGAAATGAAAGCCGCACCGCTCCTGCGCCGCTGGGTGGAGAGATTGCGCGGTCTCGGCGTCATCTTCGAGACGAACCACCGCTGGACCGGCCTCAAGCCCGGCGCTCCCCATTTGCTGGAATTCGCCGCCCGCGGAGGCGTGGCCGTTTGCGAGGCGGATGCCGTCGTGCTCGCGCTCGGCGGCGCATCCTGGCCGCTCACCGGATCGGACGGCGGCTGGGTGCCGATCCTCGAAAGCTTGGGCATCGGGGTGAGGCCGCTTGTTCCCGCGAATTGCGGTTGGGAAACTCCCTGGTCGCCCGCATTGCTGGCAGCAGCGGAAGGGCAACCGCTCAAAAATCTCATCGTCCGCGCCGGCGGCGCGGAAGCCGCCGGGGAGCTGATGGTCACCTCGTACGGACTGGAGGGCGGCGCGATCTATCAGCTCGGCGCGAGCTTGCGGGCCATGCTCGAGCCCCGGGTGGAGATCGATTTCAAGCCCACCTTCACGGTACCGGAATTGATCCGGAAGATGGAATCGGTGCGCGGGGATCCTGCGGCCGGATGCAAGGAGCGGTGGAAGCTCTCCGCCGCGGCACATGCCGTTATTCTCGAAAACCTGCCGTCCGGTTCCCGCGTGGAGGATCTCGCCCGGCGGGCCAAGGCTTGTCCCCTGCGCCTCTACGCCCCCCGCCCGATCGCCGAAGCCATTTCTTCCGCAGGCGGAATACGTTGGGAGGAATTGAACGAATCCCTGATGCTCAAGGCGCTGCCCGGCGTTTTTGCGGCGGGAGAGATGATCGATTGGGAAGCTCCAACCGGCGGTTACCTGATGCAGGGCTGCTTCGCCACCGGAACGCTGGCAGGCAGCGCCGCGGCCGGATGAGTTTGAAACAGTGCCTCATCTAACAAAAACGCGCTCCGCTTCAAGCAACGGGGAGCAACTATTTCGACTCATTTTCGAGGGCTGACTAAACTTGCGGCCCTTAACGCGCATAATGATGCCGATGCCGCTACAGGTTCTCATGCGCTTGCGCCCTGTCCCATCCATTCCCCCGCGATGCGCGTGCGGCAGACGCGCCGCGTAAGCCGGGCTCCGGCCCGCCGCTTCAGGAGCTCCCCCCCCGGAAGAGCCCATTTTGCCTACGACCCGACCCCATGAATAAACCGTTGCCTACCCCGAGCCGCAATTTGTGCGGCCTCGCCCGTCCGCGCCTGCTGCCCGCCTTCCTGATGCTCGCCGCCACCAGTTCGGCGGTCGTGCAAGCGGTGGAAGTCACTTACCAGTACTACCGCTTCACGCCGACCAAGAACCGTACGGAAGCCCAGGACCAGACGCAGCTCTCGGAATTCGAATTCTACCTCCGCGGAACAAAGGTGGATCACGCCCCGCTGACCGCGGCCGGTGCCGTGACCGGCGGCACGAACGCCCCGGACGCCAATGAAGGCGCTTCGAAGCTGGTGGACGGCAGCGTCGATACCAAGTGGTTCAGCAACAACAAGCTGCCGGTCGTTTTCAACTTCGGCACGCCCACGGCCATCGATGCCTACCGTTTCGCCACCGCGAACGATTCGCTGGACCGCACGCCGATCCAGTGGACCCTGGAGGGCAGCAACAACGGCACCGACTACGTGATGGTGGACGCCCGGAACGGGGGAGACAACGATACCCCTACCTCCTACTTCACCTTCCGCCCGCTTCTCGTCACCACCCCGCCGGCGGCGACCACCGCCCTGCCCGTCTTCGGCGCTTACAGCGCGACCGCCAACATCGTGGATGACACCGTGGCCGGTCAGCCTGTTTACCAGGCTTTCCCCTCGATCGTGAAGAACGCCGGCCCCGGCACCAGTCTCACCTGGCAGGTCAATACCACGGACAACAGCGTGCCCACCGGCGTGGCGCTGCTGCCGGAGAATCCCCCGGAACTCGGCACTGCCGGCACCTACGCCCAGGCCACGATCATTCCCGATGCCTTCACGGATTACACCCTCGTCGCCACCACGGAGGCCGGCTCCGGCGCGCTGACCCAGAAGATCCGCGCCGTGCCCGGCGGAAGCGCCACCGCGCGCTACATCCGTTTCCAGGCCACGACCCTCCGCGGCGGCCAGAATTCGAACCTCGTGCAGGTGGCGGAGATCGAGTTCTTCAACGGCGAAACGAAGCTCGGCGTGGCTTCCGTCCAGAACCCCTCCGGCAACAACAACAACAACGCCAACGAGGTCGCCGATAAAATCATCGACGGTGATTTCCGGACGAAGTGGCTCAACCACAACAACGCGCCGCTGATCTTCGATCTCGGGGAAGAGCAGACCTTCGATAGCTACCAGCTCACCACCGGCAACGACGCCGCGGACCGCGACCCCGTGCGCTGGGTGATCGAGAAGAGCGACAACGGCATCGACTGGACGCTGGTGGACAACGTGTACAACTACACCCCGCCCTCCCAGCGCCGCGCCAAGAGCGGCCTGATCCCGGTTTCCGGCATCGCAACCCTGGATTGGGCCGGCAGCTCGGACGGAGTCTGGGACACTGCCAACACCAACTGGGTGACTTCCGGCACCGCCACTCCCGCCAGCTACGGCGACGGCGTGAACGTGGTCTTCGGCGCGGAAGGTACCAACCGCGACATCATGCTGGCAACGGCGCTGGCGCCGAACTCCGTCTCGGTCATCAATACCGAAGCCACCCCCTACAGCATCGGCGGCACGGCCCCCATCTCGGGTCAGGGCGATTTCTTCAAGCGCGGTCCCGGCGAACTCTCGCTTAACAGTGCGAATGACTTCTTCGGTGCCGTTTATCTTTCCGGGGGCAGCACCGTGGTGAACCACGCGCAAGCGCTGGGCACCCGCTCCGCCACCAACCGTCTGGATATCTCCGAAGGAGCCGAACTGCGCTTCACGACGAATGCCGCAAGCGACCGCAGGTTGCGGATCGGGCCCGGCGGCGGCACCATCCGTGTGGATGCCGGTGTCACCTTCACGAAGTACGGTCCGCTCGACTTCCTCGACACGCTGACCAAGACCGGAGAGGGCACGCTGCAATTCAACGGCTACCGCGGCGGCGGATCGGCCGTGGCTACGGACGACATCGTGGTGAACGAGGGCACGCTGGAATTCAATGCGGCGCTCGGTTATTTCAACTCTCGCCCGGCAGGTCCCCAAGGTGCGGATAACGTGAAGCTGACGGTGAATACCGGAGCCACCGCCCGCTTCCTGATCTCCAACGCCCTCGGCGGCGATTACATCAACGCCCAGACGTCCTTCGAGCAGGCCCGCATCCTCGGCGGCATGCTCGAATTGACCACCGGCTTCAACTACATCCACAACGGTCTCGCCCCTTCCGGCGAGGGCAGGATCGTCCTCGAAGGCGGTGTTCTGACCGGCAGCGGCCAGATCGAACCCGCGAATCCGGACGGCACCGCCGAAACCGTGCCCACCGTCTTCACGGTCCTGGCGAGCGAGTTTCCCTCCTACATCGCCGGAAACGGCGCGCTCGCGATCAATCCCACCAATTCCGCCCTCACCATCGATGTGGCGGATGGCGTGGCCGTGGAGGATCTGGTCCTCTCCAGGACGGTCAGCGGTTCCCGCCCCTTCACGAAGACCGGCGACGGCATGATGTCGCTCACCGCCGTCGAAAGCCCCTACAACGGTGCTTTCACGGTGACGGCGGGCACGGTGAATCTGGCCGGCATCATCGGCACGACCGATGCAAGCTCGACCCTCGGCCTCGCCGCGGGTGCCACGCTCACCGGCACCGGCGCCTTCAAGGGAACGGCCACCATCGACGGCACGGTTGCTCCCGGCGACCAATTCTTGGCGCAGGATAGCCTGGACCTCGGGAACACCACCCTGAACGGCACGCTGGAACTGGAAATCGAAGGAACCTTCCACGACCAGGTGGCGATCACCGGCACGCTCGCGCTGGGAGCCACCGCCACCCTGGAAGTCACCGGCAACCTCACCGAGCCGGTTTATCCTCTCGTCACCACCACCGGTGCCATCACCGGCACCTTCACCGGTTTCACGGCTCCGGAAGGCTACACGCTGGTTTATGGCGGCGGGGCGATCTCGCTCGTTGCGGAGGGCACTCCTGCTTACGAAGCGTGGGCCGCGGGACTGAGCGACCCGTCCCCCGAGGCGGACATCGACAATGACGGCCTGGCCAACATCCTCGAGTTCGTGCTCGATTCGGATGCCAACGTCAGCAGCACCGGCGATGCGCCGACGGCGATCCGCAACGAAGAGGGCGATTTCGTCTTCACCTTCGTGCGCAAGTCCGCCTCCGCTTATCTGAATCCGGAGATCGAATATAGCACCACGCTCGAAGGAGAATCCTGGACCACCTTCGAGGGAGCCGCCGGGCAAACGGACACTCCCTCGGCCGGCCTGGATACCGTCACCGCCACCCTTCCCGGCTCGCTTGCAGGGCCGGACGGCAAGCTCTTCGCCCGTCTGAAGGTGGAAGGCGCGGTAACGCCCTGATCCTTCTTCTGTCGGTAGCCGCCACCGGTGCAAACCGGTGGCGGTTTTTTTGCCCGCGCCTGCCTTGTCTCCTTACGGCCAGGTCATCTGGAAAGTCACGATCACCGATGCATGGTCGCTCGGCCAGGTGTTGCCGCGTGCCGCATCCACGTTATCCCCGTATTCATAGCCACCGCTCTCCACCGCGGTCGTGAAAATCTCCGCGGCCACAGGCGTCGCCGGAGCCCCTTTGTGGAAGACGAAATCGATCCGGTCCTGGGGTTCTCCCGGACTGCTATAAACCGGAGACCAGGTGGCGGCAGGCACGGATACGGGATCGGCGTGGATCTGCCGGAAGGAATCCGCCATTCCGGCATTTGCCACGGCCACCGTCACGGGCCATGCCACCACTTTGCCGTAGTGAGCGGCGGCATTCGCAGCCGTCCAGTCCAGGTGGGAAGGACAATTCAAGTCCCCGGTCAGGAATACCGGCACGCCATCCGCGGCGGCAAGATGGGCGGACATGCCGTTGAGAACCGCCGCGATCTGCTCGTCCCGCTGGGAGGCCAGCTCCTCGGAAAGGACGCTTGCATTCGTGGATCCCGGGTTCCTCGCCTCATAGGGGCCGTAGTGCTGGTGGTCCAGATGGGTATTGAAGATCACCACCTCCCGCAGCGGTTGCCCGCACAGGCGGATTCGCTCGCCTTTTGCCACCCCGTTCGCGGCGGAATAGGCCGCGGTGATGGGGTAGCGGCTCGCGATCCCGCTATCCCCCGCTGCGCCGGGGCTGTAATACCAGCCCAGCTCTTCCGCGATGACCTGAACCAGATAGGCATTCGAGCCGGAAGCATTGTTCACCGTTTCCTGCGTGCCGATGATGTCCACATCCGCCGCGATGATCGAGCGCAGGCCCTTCGTCACGCCATCATCCACCCTCCCCCAGCCGTGCCAGAAATTGTAGGACATCACCCTCAATTCGGGAACTTGCTCCTGGCCCGCCGGATAGACGGGAATCGTCATCGTGGACGTCCGGGAGTTTCCCAGCAGGTCGGTCGCCCGCAGGGTGAAGCTGTTGCTCCCCGAGTCCCCGCTTCCCGGAGTTCCGGAGAGCTCGCCCGCCGCCGAGACCTGGAGCCAGGCGGGTCCCGATTCCATGGCGAAGGAAAGCGCGTCGCCCGGATCCGGATCGTAAGCATAGGCATGGACCTTTCCGGAATAAGCCTGACCTGCCACCGCATGGCGTTGGACAAAGGATGGAACCACCCACTCCGGCCGGGCCGGACCGCCGGTGGGAGTGACGCTGAATGATGCCGGTCCCGCGATCTTGCCGTAGCCGTTGTCCGCCAGGAACCAGGCCTTGTAATCCCCCGGAGCGAGGGTGGGGTTTGCAAAGGTCACGCTCCCGCTTTTCAGATTCCCGCCCGCGGTTTGGGTGCCGTTCGTATAGAGCCAGTCGAGATAGCTGCCGGTGGAAGGCTGGCTGACCGAGGCGGGGAATATCCCGATCCAATCGTCGGGATTGCCCGGCCCGCCTTTGAAGGTGGCGGTGATCGGACTGCCCGCCGGATAGGAGGAGGCATCCAGGACGATGGATTTCGGCGCGGCCAGGGCAAGAGTCTGGCCGCAGGTGAGGCCCAACAGGCAGGATCGAAGGGTTTTCTTCATGGCACCATCCATCCCGGACCAGGGAGGAAAAAGCCGCAACGGGCATTATCGGCGTCCGGGGGGGTAGGATCGGCGGGAAATCCGGGCCTTCAACCCGATCGCAGCTTTCTCACATCCAGATCTGCATCGATCTCGCCTCCGTCGCGGAGCCAATCGCATAGCCGCCCGGCCACACCCGGCGCATAGAGGGACCCCTTCGAGCCCAGGCCATTGAATATCACGCGACCGTCCGCCATCGGACCGATCACGGGCTGGCTTTTCCGCAGGATGGGGCGGATGCCCGCTTCGTGCGCGACGACATCGAAGTCATTTCCGCCCAACAAACGGAGGATTTCCTCCACCCGCGCACGACCATCGGGCGTCGGCTCCCCGTCCAGGCGATCCCACACGTAGGTCGAGCCCGCCTTGAACCGTCCGTCTCCCACCGGTACGAGCCAGCCTCCGCCGCCGACGATGATACGGTCCTCCGCCCAATCCGCCGCCTGCACGGTCAGGATCTCCCCCTTCGCGCAGCGGTGGCCGCCCGGTCGCCCCGCCATCAAGCCCGCCGCGCCTTCGCACAGCACTTGCCTTGCGCCATCCGGCGGTTCCCCCCGGCAGGCCGAGAAAAACCTCCGGGTGCCCTCGCAAAAATCCCTCGCCGCCACCCGGCCCCCGCCTCTCAGGATCACCGCCGCCCGCCAACCGGATACTTCCTCTTCCACCCGCTCCACCCATTCCGCGGCGTCCGCCAGCTTTCCGGAAATCTTGCTCCACTCCCCTGCGCCGGCCATGCGCCACACAGGCAGCGGAAACCACAGCGGCACCCCCAACTCCATCTCCACCCGGCGGTAAAAATCCGCCGCTTCCGGGAGAAATTCCCCCAGCCGCCAGCTCGGGCTGAAATTCCGCCCCGTCACGGGATTCACCAGGCCCGCGGCCATGCGGGAAGAAGCTCCCGACCGCCCGTCATCTTCCCAGGTGAAGGGCAGTCCGCGGAACCGCCGCTGCCATGCCAGACAGCAGCCTGCCAAGCCCATGCCGGTGATGTGAATGGAATCTCGGATGCCCGGAGCATCGGTCCCCGCCCGCCCCGGGGCAATCCGGGATCTCCTCCGCCGGTGCTCTATTCCGGCAGGATGTCCAGGCGTTCCGGCCACGGCAGCTTCAAGGGCTCTTCCTTGTCGCCCAGGTCGAAGCTATCCAGCACATTGGTCCGGTTCCGCGGCACCGCATGCCGGGCACCCTCCATCATCACCTGCTCCGTGAAATAGGGATCTTCCCCGAGCAACACCGGCACCTTCGGGCGGACCGGCGTGGAATCGATCACCGCCAGAGCGGAGAGGCCGATGGCCGCTGCCCCCCCGGCCACTTGCGTGGCGCCGGAGTGAACCGGGCAGAAGGGCAAATTCTCCGTGCCCTTGCGGAATAGCTCGGTGATTTCCGTGGAGCGCGTCCGCGGCACCGCGGATACCGGGTCATGCACCGGTTCATAGCAATACGGCGTCGCCCGCTGGCCGGAGACGCTGCAGATTTTCACCTCCGCGAGGCTATCCGGCTGGGGGATGATCTTGCCGCCGAAATCGCCGGCGGCGGCATTCATCGCCGCGGTCCACACGGGCATCGCCAGATCCTTGGAGAAAGCTCCTTCGTAGATCGATTTCCCGGGTTGCAGGAAGCCGACCCACACGCCGCAGGAAACCCTGCCGTTGTAACCCAGGAACCAATTGTCCGAAAAATCGTGCGTGGTTCCCGTTTTCCCGGCACCGGTAAAGGGGCGCTCCACTAGCATTTCCGTAAGACCGGCGGCACTCCCGCGCTCCATACCGCCCCGCATCATGTCGTGCACGATGTAAGCGGTGGCTTCATCCACCGGGTGCAGGCGGTCGGGGGTGGCGATCGTCCGCTGGTAACGGGGGAACCCGGTGGCATCCACCACCCGGTTCACGTAAGAGAGGGTCGAGGGCCCGCTCCTTCCCCCCCTCGCGAAGACGGTGATCGCCCGCAGGGCTTCCTTCATCGATGCAGCCTCCCAGCCCGCGGCCAGCCGGGGCAGGATCTCGGCATCTTTCATCGGCAGGCCGAAAGCCTCCGCCATTTTGACGACATTATCCAATCCCGCGAGATTGGAGAAGCGGACGGAGGCGGCGATCTTCGAGGCCTCCAGAGCGCGGCGCACGGTGATTTTACCTTCGTATACCGGACGCGGAACCTCCATGCCCCACTCTCCCGGGATGCCTTCCCAGCCGCCGACCATCACCGAGCGGTTATCCATCGGCTCGTCCTCCAGCACGGTCGCGGCGGTGAGGCCTTTCTGAAGGCCCGCGGCATAGAGGAAGGGAAAAAAGGCGGTCCCGAGCGGCCTCCGGCCCAGCTCGATGAAGTCATACTTCACATCCACATAGTCGCGCCCGCCGACATGGCCGAGCACCTCGCCCGTCTCATGATCGACCATGAGGGCCGCTCCCTGGAGATATTCCGGCTTGCCGCCGTTTTTCTTGAAATCCGCGCGTTTCTGGTTCGCGTAGCCAGGCCGCTTCTCGGCCCGGTCCAGGCTCTCGCGCAGGCTGTTCTCCATCGCCTCCTGTACGCCGGCATCGATGGAGGTGTGGATGTGAAAGCCTCCGGCCGCCAAGGCATCCTCGCCCATCGTGCGCTTCACTTCATCCAGGATGCGCTCGTAGAGATGGGTGGTGTTCCGTTGCAGGGGCTTGGGATTGAGCTTCAGGGTCTCCGACTGGAAGCGGAGGACCTCCCGCCGGGTGAGCGCACCGCTATCCCCCATCCGGCCCAGCACGAGATTGCGGGATTTCTTGTTGCCCTCGGGATTGCTCAGCGGCGACAGGCCGGAGGGAAATTTGATGGTACCCACGATGGCGGCGCTCTCGATCGCATTCAGGTCCTTCGGTTCCTTGCCGAAATACCCGAGCGAGGCCGAACGGATCCCGTAATAACCGCTGCCGAAAAAGACCCGGTTCACGTAGAACTCCAGAATCTCCTTCTTGCTGTAGTGCCGCTCGATCCGCATGGCGAGGAAAGCCTCCACGATTTTCCGCTCCATGTCGGTCTCCCCGTATTTCTCCCGCTCCCCCTCCAAATCGTAGGCATTCCGCGCAAGCTGCTGGGTCAAAGTGCTGGCACCCTGGGTACGGCGGTCCGCCTTCCAATTCAGGTAAAACGCCCGGATCACGCCGATGTAGTCCACCCCCCCGTGAGTTTCGAACCGCTGGTCCTCACCGGCTTTCAGCGCCTCGACGAAAATATCCGGCACTTCGCCGATGGGGATGACGCTGCGGTTCTGCTCGAACACGCGGCCGATCTCCTTCCCGTTCCGGTCGTGGATGATATTAGGGATTTCCAGGTCGTTGATGCGCCGCAGGTCGTAGGTATAGGCACGTTCCCGGTAGGGCCGCGTATAGCGCTCCAGGAAGACGTAGCTGGCACCCGCACACAACAGCCCGAGGAGGATCAACGTGAGCCAGAAGCCTTTGCGCTTGTAGAAACGCCGCTTCTTCAGCTTGTTCCGCGTGCTTTTATCAACCTTGGCCATGCCGGAATCCGTTCGTGACACCTCCCGGAACCTGCCCGGTGCCCCGATGGCATACCTGCCGGACAGCGGGAGCGCAACCCCCGGCTTGGCCGCGAGGCTGCGAGAAAGAATACGCGGCAGCGGCCCGCTGGCCTTTCCGCATTTCATGGCGGCAGCCTTGTATGATCCGGAGGCAGGATACTACGCCAGCCCGGCCGGGCAAGTGGGTCGCGGCGGGGATTTTTTCACCAGCGTGAGCACGGGCCCGCTCTTCGGGAAGCTGCTGGCGTTGCACATCGCGGCTTGGCATGGCGAGGCCGGACGACCCGCGCGCTGGCGGGTGGTCGAACTCGGGGCGAACGACGGCTCGCTCGCGATGGACATCCTTACCGCGCTGGCGGAAGCGGGTGCCGACGCAGGCTTGGAATACCTCGTCGTCGAGCCCCTGCCCCGGCTCGCAGCCGCTCTGCGGGAAAAATGCGGATCCCGGCTCCAGGTCGCGGCCACCGCCGGGGAACTCGCGGATGCCCCTCTGCCCTCTTTCATCCTGGGAAACGAGGTGTTGGACGCCCTCCCCTTTCATGTCATCGAATCCGATGGCTCCTCCTGGCAGGAGCTCGGCGTCGGGCTGGAGGGGGATACCTTCGCATGGACCACGCTCGGTCCCGCTGCTGCCGAACTGGTGGAAGACATCCCCCTGTTGCCCGCCGGGTACAGGACGGAGGTCCGCAGCAATTTCCGGGATTTCCTCTCCCCCCTGGCAGCCGGGATCTCCGGGGGGCGCATGCTCTGGATCGATTACGGCTTTCCGCGCGAGGACTACTATCACCCGGCCCGCACCCGGGGCACCCTGCGGACCTTTTCCCGGCACCGAGCGGGGGAAGATCCCCTGGCCGCGCCGGGGGAAATCGACATCACCGCACACGTGGATTTCACGGCCCTGGAAAATGCAATTTCCGCGCTCGGAGGCAGGACGATATGTTTCGAGAGGCAAGGGAAATTCCTAACCGAGATCGCCAGGCCCTGGCTGCTCTCCATGGAAGGACGCACGGACGAGGCAGCAATGAGGGCGATCCGCGCTTTCCACACCCTGACCCACCCCGGCCAACTCGGCGCGAGCTTCAACATCCTGGAAGCGTCCTTCGCGGTAAGCTGAGCCTAAAATACATTCTCCACCCTGCGCACCAGCGGGCGCTCGCCCTCGCTCAGGATCACCTCGATGACATCGAAGCGCCAGGGGATCTCCCGTGTCCCGAGCAAGCGTAACCACTCGTTGGCACCGCGCTCGATCAGGCGGGATTTCTCGCGGTCCACCGCATCCAGCGGCCTGCCGATTCCGCCGGAGCGCCGCGTTTTCACCTCCGTGAAGAGCAGCAGCTTGCCCTCGCGGGCCACGATATCCACTTCCCCGCCGCGGGGGGCCTTGAAATTCCGGTAGATCACCTTGGCTCCGTTCGCCCGTAGCCAGACCCTTGCGATTTTCTCTCCCAGCCTGCCGAGCTCCGCGGGCCGCATCGCCGCACCGTCAGGCCCCGTCAAACGACAGGGTGAGTTGAGCGACCGGCTGAAACGTGCGGCGATGAATGCGGCAAGGCCCATGGCGGTGAAGCGCGGCAAGGTGCTCCGGCGTACCATAGCCCATGTGCCGCTCAAAGCCGTATTCCGGGAATTCCCGGGCGAATCCGGTCATCAAGCGGTCCCGCGAGACTTTCGCGACGATGCTGGCGGCGGCAATGGAAAGGGAAATCCCGTCGCCGCGCACCACCCCCTCATGCGGCCGGGGAAAGCCAGGCACCCCCAGCCCGTCGATCAGGCAATGGTCCGCCATCTCCCGCAAGCCCGCCACTGCCCGGGCCATCGCCGCATGCGTGGCACGCAGGATATTGAGACGCTCGATTTCCTCGATCTCCGCATAAGCGAGGCACCAATCCACCTCCGGATCCGTGACGATCCTTTCAAAAAGCCGCTCCCGTTTGGCGGGAGCCAGCTTTTTGGAATCATCCAGTCCTTCGCAGCGCCAGCCGGGCGGCAGCACTACCGCCGCCACCGCGACGGGACCGGCAAGGGGCCCCCGGCCCGCCTCGTCCACGCCGGCGACCTTTTTCAGGCCGCGGGCGCGGAGAGCGGATTCCAGGGAGTCGTCTGGCACGCGGGCATCAGAACTGCCGCATGCGATTGGTCAATGAAAGATGGGAACGGTTCTCCGTGGCGAAGAGCTGGGTGGCGAAAATTGTGCCGTCCGAATCGACGACCGCGCCGATGCCGGTGACATTCCAGTCGCCCTTCATGTTCTTCGCGTGGCCGGAGGATTTTTTCCAGGCCTCCAGAACCACCGGGGCCGGGTTGTTGCCGATGCCGGAACAGCTCGCGATGTTCTCCCCCACGTTGCTCATGTTCATCATGCGCTGGGCGGCAAGGGCGCGCTCCTCGAAGCCGTAGTGGGTGAGATTCGACTTGCCGAATTTCCCCCGGTTCTGGCGCAGGAACTCGCAATGCTGCTGGGCCATCCGGTCGAGCCCGGAATGACGCCGCAGGGCCGGACGGCCCACGGACGTGCGGAAGCTATTGACTTGGGCATGAAGGGTTCCCGCAAGGGATCCATCCGTGCGCGAAACCGGGGCCTGCGAGGCCATCGGCACCGTGGTGGTGGCAAGCTGCGGTCCGCACGATGCAAGCAACGTGACGCCCGCGGCTACCACCCAGAGGCGGCTGGGTGTGGTTTTCATGTATGGGACAGCACCGGAACCTTTTCAGAAAAAATGCGGAATATAAAGGAAATTTTACATTCCGGTCCGGTTGCCAGCCAGGATGCCCGGATTTTCCCAAAAATCAAACCCTCAAGGCCTAACCGTTCGTAGGGAATTTACGCAGGCCTCACCGGCTTTTCGAATCGGCTGCAAAACGCTTAAACATATCTAAAAACATCTCATTCGAGGGGGCATTTTAAGACAACTGTACCCAAAACCGGACTTCCCAACAAATCTCCTTCACGCCGTAAATCCCATCTGGTTTCCCCTAGAGGGAAGGATGAAAACATCCGGATTGCACCCAACACCACTCCAATCCTCTCCATGCGCAACAAACTCGTCACCAAGGCACTCCATCTCCACTGGATCGCCCTCCTCGCCCTGCCGGCCTTAGCAGCACCGCAGGATTTC
>CBFGVD010000023.1:0-14821 GCA_965651965.1 uncultured Verrucomicrobiaceae bacterium
GGCTATCCTAGTAACAGAAGCACTTCACCTGGTAACCCAGCTCCGCGAGCGTCGCCGCCGCGGCACCCCCGGCCAAGCCCGAGCCCACCACGATGATGCTGTATTTCCGCTTGTTCGCCGGATTGATCAGCTTCGAGTCCATCTTGTGCTTGGACCACTTTTGCTCGATCGGACCGGAGGGGATTTTGCTGTCGAGAGGCATTGGAGTGAAAAATGAAAATTGGAATATGACCAGTGGCCGGAGGTCAGCGCGTCTCGTTGCGGCGGGCGGTTTGGATGGAGGCGAGGAAAATGGCGGCCAATTCGTTAGCTTCTTTCAGCAGCGGGGAAACCTTGTCGGCGGGTAGAATGGAATCCTCGATGATAAGTTCCATCCATAGGGCGGATTCATCGGCTTCTTCGAGGGCAGTCCCAATCTTGGAAATGAAGTCGGCGCGGGATTTCCCGAGGCAGGCAGCCCGATAATTGGCCGCGACCGACGTCCCGGACCGGACGAGTTGGTTCGCGATGGGCACGGAGACCCGGTCGTTCGGCAAAGCACGCACGAGACGCATCACCCGTAAGGAGAATTGTTTGCAGCGCGCTTTGAGTTCGACGTTTTCCATCGGAACCAATGTTCATTCCTCACTTTTCATTGTTCATTGCCCGCTCCCGAACCCGAACACCTTGATAGCGATGGGGATCGAGATGAAGCCGAGGTAAATCACCCAGGCATAGCCGATCGAGAAAGCGTTGATGAGGGGGGCGGATTTCTTGGAGCGCAGCCCGAGGGTCTGGAACATCGCCTGCACGCCATGGCTCAGGTGGGAGCAGAGCAGGGTCATGGCAATGATGTAGAAGAGTACCACGTACCAGACGGAAAAGCCGTCGATCACCATCTTCCAGGCATCCATCCGGCGTTCGCCCTCCTCGGCCAGGTGTTCCGGATCCACATAGCTGCTATAATCGTTCCCGATGTGGAGGGTGAAATGCATCAGGTGATACACCACGAAGGCCAGGATGGTCAGGCCGCTCCAGATCATCAGCTTGGAAGATTTCGTGGTCTGGATCGTGGCCGGGTGGGCGTAGGCTTCCCGGGCGGCGCGGTTCTCGCGGGTCAGGGAAATGGTCGCCGCGATGTGCAGGACCACCGCGACCAAAAGCCCTGCCCGGGCGATCCAAACCCCCGTGCCATGGAAGAGTTCGTGGAGCTGCTGGGCGTAGTCGTTGAAATGTTCCCGCCCGGCAAAGACCAGCAGGTTCCCGGCGAGGTGGCCCGCCAGGAAAAGGACCAGGACCAGACCGGTGAGGGCGACGACGAGTTTGCGCCCGATGGAAGATTTCCAGACCCGGGAAACGATGGGATACGAGGGAGCGGCGGCGTTCATGGGCGGCGATTATCGGATCAGCGCGCGAGAGAATTAGAACCCGCCCTGCAGCCATGCAAGGGGAGACTCCCCCGCACGCAGGATCGGGCATGAAAAAAGCGGATCAGGCGGATTAAAATGGCTTGGCGAGGCCCAGGTAGGCGGCGGCGATGCCCAATGCCAGGCAGATGCCCAGCACCGCCCCGGCGGGCATGACCTTGCGCTTCACCAGCGCGGGCGCGGCTCCCAGCAGCAGCCAGATCACGATCTTGGCGTGCCACCAGCCGCCGGTTTTCACGAGCTCCTGGCTGAAAAGCATGTGCAGGCCCACCAGCAGCAGGAAAACCAGCGAGATGCCGTGCAGCGCGGAGGCCAGCTTCCGGTTCTTGTCATCCGCGGCGGTGATGATCGCGCCGATGCCGGTGAAGACGCCGAGCGCTCCCGCGATGTGCAGGGTCTTGAGGAGGAAAGGATCCATGGCCCCGAATCTCTCCCTGCCGCCTCCCGCCCGGCAAGCGAAACATCCCCGGAAAAACTCCGCCGCGCGTGCGTGGGGAGGGGCGAGGGGGGGGACGCCCCGCCTTAATCCCCCTTATCCGCCCTTTTTCTTCCGGCGGCTTGAGCTAGGCTCCCGCCGTGTCCGAGCTGCCCGCCCTGTCCCCGGAAGAAATCCGCCGTTACGCCCGCCATCTTTCCGTCCCCGGGGTGGGGGTGGAAGGGCAGCGCCGTTTGAAGGCGGCCTCCGTGCTGATGATCGGCACCGGCGGGCTCGGATCGCCCGCCGCGCTTTACCTGGCTGCCGCCGGGGTCGGCAGGATCGGCCTGATCGATCCGGACACGGTGGACCGCTCGAACCTGCAGCGCCAGATCCTGCACGGCGAATCCTGGGTCGGGAAGCCGAAGCTGGAGAGCGCCGCGGCCCGCCTGCGGGAGGTGAATCCGCACCTGGAGCTGGAGCTCCACCCCGTCCGTTTCACTCCGGAAAACGCCCTCGATCTCGTTTCCCGTTACGACACGGTGCTCGACGGCTGCGACAATTTCCCGACCCGTTTCCTATCGAACGACGCCTGCTTTTTCCTGAAAAAGCCCTGCGTCTATGGCTCGATCTTCCGTTTCGACGGCCAGGTCACGGTCTTCGCCCCGCATCTCGGCGGGCCTTGCTACCGCTGCATGCTGCCGGATCTGCCGGCACCCGGTGCCGCACCCTCCTGCGAGGAAGCCGGAGTGCTGGGCGTGCTGCCGGGCGTCATCGGCTCGCTTCAAGCGATGGAGGCGATCAAGCTGCTTCTGGGCATCGGGGAGCCTCCGCTGGGCAAGCTGTTGTGTTACGATGCCCTCGCAACTTCCTTCCGCACCCTGCGCCTGAGGCGGGATCCGGCTTGCCGTCTCTGCGGCGATACGCCTTCCGTCCGCTCCGTGGCGAATCCGGAAACGACCGCCTCCGCTTCTTGCGCCATGCCCGGCACCGATGTTCCCGCCATTTCCGTGCAGGATCTTGCCGCCCGCATCGCCGCCGGGGAGGATCTATTCATTCTGGATGTCCGCCAGCCGGAGGAGGAAGCGGAGGGAGTGAGTCCCGGCGCCCGCCTGCTCCCGCTGGCGGAGCTGCCTCGGCGTCTGGGGGAAATCCCCCCGGACCGGGAAATCCTGGTTCACTGCCGCTCCGGCGGCCGTTCCGCCCGCGCGGTGAAATTCCTGCAAGAGGCGGGCATCCCGCGCGCGGTGAACGTGGCCGGCGGCATCAACGCGTGGAACGCGCTGGCACGTTGACCAACGGCTCGGGCTTCTTCTCCTCCGCCGTGAGCGGGTGGATGTCCCGGTGTACCCACACGCTCTGCACCAGGCCGAGCATGAACATGCACATGACCACGAAGGTGCCGGAGTAGCTGATCAGGGGCAGGGGAATGCCCGTGATGGGCATGAGCTTCAAGTGCATGCCGATGTTCTCGAAAATGTGCGCGAAGAACAGTGCCACCACCCCGCCCACGATCAGCCGCCCCATCGGGTCGCGGGCGTAGGTGCCGATGAAAAGGCATAGCACCAGCAGCAGGGCGAAGGAAGTGAGGAGCAGTATCCCGCCGCGGAAGCCCTGTTCCTCCGCGATGACGGCGAAAATGTAGTCGTTGTGCGTCGTCAGCCAGGGCAGGAATTTCTTGTCGTGCAGGGAGCCGTCTTGAGCACTGGCGTTCCAGCCCGCGCCGCCCCAGCCGGCCTTGCCGATGGCGATGGCGATGTGCAGCGGGCCCCAGGCGTCGCCGCGCGGATCCACCTCCTTGCCCTGGGCAATATCGAAGAAAAGCTCGATGCGGTCGGCACCGCGGGGAGATCTCTCCGGGAGCACGACGTAGTAAACCACAGGCAGGACCGCCGCCGCGAGCAGCGCCATGCACGACATGTAGCGGAAGGGCACCCCGCTGACCAGCAGGCAGACCACCGCCAGCGGGATCCACACCAGCGCGGAGCCCATGTCGCCCATGCCCACCACCACCAGGAAGGGCACGCCGGTCAGCAAGCCGATCAAAGCGACTTTTACCATCGGTTCTTCCAGAATCCATCCCACTTTGGGGATCAGGCGGCCGAGCCGCGGAAGATCTTGCAAGAGCCAGGAAATCAAGAGGATGCCAGCCGCGATCAGGAGCTGTGCGGGCTGGAAGCTCAGCCCGCCGGGCAGCTCGATCTGGTGGACCTCGCTGTCCGAACCCATGATCGAGGCACACAGGCCCAGGCCGGCCACGTAGAGGGGGAAGCCCAGCCAGCGGAACCATTTGTAATCAATGAGCGCCGTCGCGAAATACACCAGCGAGCCGATCAGGATCCAGTTCTTCTGCTTTTCCGCATACCATACTCCCGCGGAGTCCACCCCGTCCGGTACCGGCAGGTGGCGGGCCGCGCTCTCGATGGAAAAGACGCCGAAGACCAGCAGGCCGTACATGGTCAGCACCAGCGGCCAGTTCAAGCCGAGCAATTTCCGGAAAAGCGGGGTCATCGGGTTCCGCGGAGCTTAGCGGCCCGCCCCGCCCTGACAAGCCGCGTGCGCCTTGCGGCCCCTTGCTTCCGAAACGATGGCCCGATGCCTTGGGGGAGGTTTAAAGAAACATTGGAATATTAGTCACTTATTTTGTTGATTCGTGAGAATAATGATTCATTTTACCTTTTCAATCGCGTGAAGATGGTTGGATCCCGCGGAAAATGAAGCGTTTTGATGATACCTCCGAGCCTTCCCGTCGGACGCCGGTCCGTTGGCTGTTGCTTGCCTTGATCGCAGCCGGGGTCTTTCTCGCTTTGAAGCGCGGTCCGGGGGATGAAACGAGGCAGGAAGCATCTCGGTCAGCGGCATCGGGGCAAGCGGTCCGGCCCCTCGGCGCTGCTGCAGTGGAATCCCGCCGCTCACCCGCGCCGCCGGCGGCCACCGCCGTGGCGGTGAACGCTGCCGCCTTTCCTCCTTCGATCCCGCCGGGCCACGAGGGTCACGGGGACAATTGCGCGGAATGTCTGGCCGCGCGGCGCCTGGCCGCCTGCCGGGAAGACTACGCGCAGCTATGCTACACGCAACTCGCGGAGGCCTATGAGTTCAGCGGGGAGAAGGCTCCGCAGCTCCTGGATGCCTGCCGCCGCTTCGCCGCCTCGGTTCTCAAGGAGTGGTCCTTCTCCGAGTCCAAGCCGCTCCTGCCCCCGGATGAAATCGTGGAGGCCCGCCGCCGCGAATTCGTCTCCCCCTTGCTGGCCGGCCTGGCCGCGAAGCAAGAGGACACCCGCTGAAAAACCCGAGAAACCCGAGAAACCCGAGAAGCCCGAAAAAACCCGCCCATGAAACCGTTCTCCTCCCTGGCGGCCCTCGCCCTGGCCGCCGTCTCCGTGCTTTGTGCCGGCCGTGTCCGCGCCCAGGCGGATATCCCCGCGGACTACCTTTCCATCATCGGCAGCACCGGCGGCACCGTCTCGGACGGCTACGGCTCGCCCGGCTCCATCCCGATCCATGGCAAGGCATCCTTCCCCGTGCTGCTGGATGCGGACAACGTGCCCGCGCTGGCCGCCGGACGCTACGATAACGGCGTCTCCGCCACCGCCGCCCGCGCCGTGGCCGCCGGGCACACCGGGTTTTTCAATACCAGCGGGACGAGCACGACCTCGCAGCTCTTCGTGAACTCCGTGCTCTGGGCCAGCCGCAAGACGACTCCCGCCACGATCCGGGTCGCCTCGAACAGTTCGAGCATCCGCTCCTTCTTTACCTCGCAGGGGTACCTGACGAAGAGCTTCCCCACCAGCGGCACCGGCGATCTTTCGGATTGCGACGTGGTGCTGGTGAATTTCCACGACGGCTTCAACTCCACCGCGATCACGAAGATCAACGCCTTCGCCGCGAACGGCGGCGGGGTGGTGGCCTGCTCCACGCCCTGGGCCCTGTCCTCCGGGGCCTTTGCCAATGCCCAGGCCGTGCTGGAGCCCTTCGGCCTCTCCGTGAGCGGCAGCGGCACCTCCACCGGCAGCTTCACGGTGTCCGCCGGATCCTACCCGATCTACCATAGCGCGCTGAACGCCCTGGACCTGCTGCTGGCGGATTCCCAGGGCGGGCCGGCCATGACGCTGGCGGAGAAGCAGGCGGCCGCCGGGGCGGTGGACCGCGTGCTGGCGGTGCGGCCTTCCCAGCCGGAGATCCTGGCCGCCCTGCAAACGCTGGAGGGCAGCTACGGCATCATCCCCGTCACCGCCGCGGCCCCGCTCATCAAGGCGAACAAGCCGGTGGAGGCGATGCTCGCCCGCTACCAATCCGGGAAATTCGACGCCATGAGCGCGGCGGAACTCATCGCGCACCCCTCCGCTTCCGATTGGCCCGGCAGCCCGGCGGCGGGCAGCACCGTCGCCAAGACCATCCCGGTGAACGGGACCGTGCCCGCGGATGTGTACATGAACTGGGGCGACCGCGGCCGCCGGATCGAGACCCGCCTCTACGCCGCCCCCGGGGCCACCCTCACCGTCACCATCCCGGCGGACAAGGTGAACGCGGGCCTGAGCATCGACATCGGCTGCCACATCGACGTGAACTTCCACCTCGACCGCTGGAACCGCTTCCCGAAGGTCACGCGCCGCGTCCCGCTGACCCAGACGGTCACGCAGACGGGGAATGTCTTCGGCGGGCTGGTGTGGATCGCGGTGCCCGCGGGCGCGAACCTGGGGGATTTCAACGTCTCCATCAGCGGCGCGCTGGAGGCTCCCTGCTTCCAGCTCGGCGTGGATACGGATGAGACCTGGAACAGCACGCTCAAGCACCTGCCGGGCGCCTGGGGCTGCATCATGACGGAGAACGTGCCCGCCTACGGGAACACCCCGGCCTTCGTGGCCTACGTTTCCCGCGCCCAGCTCCAGGACGTGGCTTCCGCGGAAGCGGTGGCCCTGCACTGGAAAGAAGTGATGGAAACGGCGGACCACTACATGGGCTACACTGCCTTCCGGAAGCGCGGCGAATCGGCGCTTTCGGACCGTGACATCGTCGCGGGCGGCGGCCACGCGGGCTATCCCGTGATGATGGCCTACGGCGACAGCGACGTGCTGGTGGATGACGTCCTGGCAAACGGGGACTGGGGCTACTACCACGAGCTCGGCCACACCTTCCAGGACAGCTTCAACGGCAACTACGGCATCGCCACCCACGGCGAGGTGGACGTGAACCTGGTGCCCGCCCTGCTCAACAACACGGTCCACGACAAGACCTGCTGGGACGGCAACATCCATTCCACCTTCAACGGAGGCAACCGCCTGTCCAAACGCACCGCCTTCCTGGCCCGTGCCGCCGCCGACCAGACCTGGAGCTACGCGTGCAGCGACGGGGCGACGGCTTACGACTTCTACTTCAATCTGGCCGAGGCCTTCGGGTGGGATGCCTATCACACGGCGCTCTCCCGCCTGATGGCGTGGCTCCAGGGCGGGGCGGATGCGGAGTTGTCCGCGCTCTCCAGCTCGGACCCGAACTATTACCGGAACCGCTTCTACCTGATCTTCTGCGATGCCACGGGGCGGAATCTGGACGCCTATTTCCAGCGCTACGGCCTGGGCGTTACCGGGCGCGGCTATGAGATCACGGCCTCCGTGAAAAGCACCGTGGCGGCGAAGGGCTACCCCGTCTGGACGGACAATTCCCCGGTGGACTCCATTTCGAATCCCGGCGCCCCGACCCCCGCGGAGAGCGCCGCGCCGGGCAGCGTGATCGCGGATCTGACCGCGCTCGACCCGGAGGAACCGGGGACGATGTGGACCTGGACCATCCTGTCCGGGAATACGGACGGCCGCCTGGTGCTGGACAAGCGCAGCGGCGAGTTGAAGGTCGGCGGCAGCGGCCTGGACCGGGAGAAGACCGCCTCCTATTCCCTGGTGATCCGGGCGGAAGACGGCGGCGTGGACCGGACCTCCGCCACCCGCACCGTGACGGTGAACGTCGGCAACGTGGTGGAGCCGCCCATGGCCGCCGGGGCCGCCGTCTTCAACGCCACCTCCGCGATGTCCGCGGGCACGCTGCTCGGTCAGGCGGTGCTGGTGGATATCACGCGCTCGCTTTCCTCCGTGTCGATCGTCTCGGGGAACGGCTCGGGTGCCTTCGCGGTAAACGGCGCGGGCCAGCTCGTATTGCAGAATCCGGCGGCCCTGCCATCCGCCTCGTTGCTCACGCTCGTCCTCTCCGCCACGGACAGCGGCGGGGCCACCGGTCAGATAGCCGTCCGGGTACTGGTGAATGCGACTCCCGGGGTGCGCGAGCAGCGTTGGTCGGGGAATACGAATTTCAACACGAACACCTGGACCGGCACGCCGAACTACACGGGGAACCTTTCCTCCGCCACCACGGGGCAAAACGTGGCGGAGAACTACAGCCGCCGCCTGTTGGGCTGGCTGATCCCGCCGGTCACGGGCGATTATACGTTCTGGATATCCAGCGACGACGGCGGCCGCTTCTACCTGGGCACCGGCCCGGAGGAATCCTCCAAGGTCCAGCTCTGTTCGGTGAACGGCTATACTTCCTTCCAGGCCTTCGACAGCCAGTCCTCGCAGCGTTCGCTTCCCGTCACCCTGGTGGCCGGGCAGGCCTATTGGTTCGAGGCCCAGCAGGCGGAAGGCGGCGGCGGGGACCACCTCTCCGTGGCCTGGCAGGGTGCGGGCATCTCCGGTCGCGAGGTTATCGCCGGGGCCTACCTGGTGCCGAACCAATCCGGCATCCCGGCCGCGCAGAATCTGCCGCAGCCGCCGGCCTTCACCGCCGATCCGCTGGTCAAGGCGGGCGGCACCCAGGGCAGCGCCTACACCGGCAGCCTGGCGGGCGATGCCGCCGACCCGGACGCGGGCGACAGCCTGAGCTACTCGAAGGTCTCCGGCCCGGCCTGGCTTTCCGTGGCGGCGAACGGCGCGCTCTCCGGCACCCCGGGGAATGCCCACGTGGGCGCGAACGATTTCGTGGTGCGGGTGACGGATTCCGCCGGTTTCAGCGATGACGCGGCGCTCTCCATCCAGGTGGCGAACGTGAACGACGCCCCGGCCTTCGACCTCGACCCGATCCCGGGCGATCCCGCGACCGAGGACGCCCCCTACGCCGCAAGCATCGCCGCCAGCGCGAGCGACATCGATGCGGGGGATAGCCTGAACTACTCGAAGGTTTCCGGCCCGGCCTGGCTTTCCGTGGCGGCGAACGGAGCGCTCACCGGCACGCCGGGAAATGCGGATGCGGGCGCGAACAGCTTCACCGTGCGCGTGACGGATGCGGGCGGGCTTTCCGACACGGCCGTGTTGAACATCGCCGTGGCGAACGTGAACGACGCCCCGGCTTTCACCGCCGATCCCATCCCGGGCGGTGCGGCGACGGAGGACCAGCCCTATTCCGGCAGCCTGACCGCGGCGGCGGGGGATATCGATGCCGGGGACAGCCTCAGCTTCGCGAAGATCTCCGGTCCGGCCTGGCTCACGGTGGCGGCGAACGGCGCGCTCGGCGGCATCCCGTCGAATTCCGACGTCGGGCCGAATCTCTTCACCGTCCGCGTTTCCGATGCGGCGGGGCTCTTCGACGAGGCGGTGCTGGCGATTTCCGTGCAGAACGTGAACGACGCGCCGGTCTTCACCGTGGATCCGGTGCTCCGGGCCGCCGGCAGCGAGGAACAGCCCTATGCCGGGCAGACACTGGCGGGCAGCGCCACGGATGCGGATGCGGGGGACAGCGTGAGCTACTCGAAGACGGGCGGGCCCGCCTGGCTGGCGGTGGCTCCGGACGGCAGCCTCTCCGGCACGCCCCAGGCGGGCAGCGGGGGCACGAATACCTTCCTCATACGCGCCACGGATGCTGCCGGGGAATTCGCCGAGGCCTCCCTGGTCATCGAGGTGGACGGCGACGCCCTGCCGTTGCCCTGGGAAACGGAGCAGATCGGAGACGGGCTGGCGGGTTCCGCCACGCATGAGGGCGGCACCTTTGCCCTGAGCGGCTCCGGCACCCTCTCCGGCCGCAACGACAGCTTCCAATTCGCCTGGCAGACCCTCAGCGGGGATGGCGAGATCACCGCCCGCGTGAGCGCCCTGCAGGACACGGGGAACGCCTCCCGCGTGGGGGTGATGATCCGGGATA
Organism: uncultured Verrucomicrobiaceae bacterium; assembly: GCA_965651965.1. Classification (GTDB taxonomy): domain Bacteria; phylum Verrucomicrobiota; class Verrucomicrobiia; order Verrucomicrobiales; family Akkermansiaceae; genus Haloferula. The sequence continues at coordinate 9,940 of CBFGVD010000023.1, forward strand.
CCCTGGCCACGAATTCCCGCCACGTCTTCATGGGCCTGGCGCGGGACGGCAATTACCGCTGGGTGCGGCGGACGGGCTTCAACGGGAATACCTCCACCTCCAGCAGCGGTAGCGGGGTGGTGCCGGACACCTGGGTGCGGCTGGTCCGCAGCGGGGACACCGTGACCGCGTACAAGAGCGCGGACGGCATCGCCTGGACCACGGTGGGCAGCCTCAGCGCCACCTTCCCGGCGACCTGCTACATCGGCCTCGCCGTGGCGAGCGGCAGCGACACCTCGCTGAACGCCTCCCAATTCGGATCGGTCTCGGTAAGCCCTTGAAGCGAATGGGCTTGGAGAGAATTGCAGCTTGCAATTCACGGTGTTTCCTGCATGTTGGGCTGGTAGGTCAAGGGTAGCTGACCTTCGCCCCCCATGAAGCGGAGCGCCGCGTTCCTGGCGGCTGTGATCCTTGCGGCCATCACCGGTTTCTTTTCCTTTTCAGGAAAGGAGCGCGGGGAGTTCGTGCCGCCGCAGGAAAGGAATTCGCGGAAAACCCCGGGAAAGCTGCTCCCGCCTGCGGAGACGAAGAGCGGCATGAGATCCCCCCCGGCGGCGGCAGAGAACAGGGTGGCCTTGTCCCCCCGTTTTCCGGATGATGCGGTGGAAAACGGACGCTTCCGCTTCCGTTTACCCGGCTCGGGGGAAGTCCTCGGAGCGGTCACGATGAGCGGCAGGGATTCCGCGGGACGGTTGCTCTATGTCCAGGGACGCCTGGAGACACCCGCGGCCGGCAGCTTCTACTTCCAGCGCCAGACCGCGGAGGGAGTGGCGGGCACGATGGCGGGGAATCTCCTCTTCGATGATCGTGCGGAGGCTTGGAAAGTCGAACCCGACGGTCCCGGGGGCAACCCGGTGCTGGTCCGCACCCGGCGGGACCGGGTGATCTGCACGGACTACCGCATCCCCCCGGCCGCCGCCGTGGCGGAGAATGCCCCGGAGGCCCACCCGGTGGACATCCCGCTGCCCGTTTACCAGGACATCATCCCGCTGCAGAGCCTGCCGGGCGCGCCGGGGGTGATCTATCTCGACTTCGACGGCGAGGAAGGGCCGTTTCCCGGCTGGGGGGATTTCGATGCCGCACCGCCGGGCGTGACGAATACCCAGGTCTTCGAAGTCTGGAAGATGGTTTGCGAGGATTTCCAGGGCTTCACCCTGAACGTGACCACCGACCGCAAGGTCTTCGACGGGGCGAATCCCGGCCGCAGGCAGCACGTGATTGTCACCCCTACGACGCAGGCTTCCCCCGGCACCGGCGGCATATCCTACGTGGGTTCGTACAATTGGAGCACGAGCACGCCAGCCTGGGCTTTTTTCACCAGCGGGAAATTCTGCGCGGAGGTGGTTTCCCACGAGGCCGGACACACGCTGGGCCTGAGCCACGACGGCCGTGAACCGCCCGCGGCCACCGCGCCGGAAGATTATTACTACGGCCACGGTAGCGGCGAAACCGCCTGGGCCCCGATCATGGGCGCGGGCTATTTCCGCAATCTCACCCAATGGTCGAAAGGGGAGTATGGGGGGGCGAACCGGCAGCAGGACGATCTTTCGCTGATCGCCGCCAACAACGGAGTGGTCTTCCGGAGCGACGACGCGGGCGAGGGTCTTTCCACGGCGCGCCATCTGGAAATCGCCGCCGGAGGCGACGTTTCGGGAGAAGGGATCATCGAACGCCCCGGAGACGTGGATGCCTACCGCTTTTCCACGGCGGGCGGGCCCGTGGAAATCCGGGCCGATCCCGTGTCCTCGAATCCGAATCTGGACATCCTGCTCGGGTTGGTGTCCGCCGCTACCGGCGATTCCCTGGCTTCCGCGAATCCCCGGGAGGGCCTGGCGGCGGTGATCGCGGCGGACCTGCCCGCGGGAGAATACCTGCTGGAGGTGAGCGGCACGGGGAAAGGCGATCCGCTGGAGGAGGGTTATACGGACTACGGCTCGCTGGGCTCCTATTTCATCCGCGGCAGCATTCCCGGCGGCGTGCTGCCGGAGCGCTTCGCCGTGGCGGAGCACCCGGCGGCGGGCATGGCGGTCGGCACCGTGGCCCCGCGTCTGGACCACGGGGAGTCCGCCCTTTCCTGGGCTATCGCCGCGGGGAATGCGGGGGATGCATTTGCCATCGACGGCTCGACCGGGGAAATCACCGTGACGGATCCCGTCCTCCTGGATTTCGAGGGCCTGTCCTCCCGCTGGGACGATCCGGCTTCCATCGAGTTGCACGTTCTCATTACCGATCCCTCGAACCCGGGACTGGATGAAAGCATCCGCGTGGTGATCGCGGTGGAAGACGTGAACGAGGCACCCGTGGCGGAGGATGCCGCGCTCGCGGTTCTGGAGCGCACGCGGCCGGGTACGGTTCTGCACCGCGTCGCTTCCGCGGATGCGGACCGCTTCGACCGGCCTTCCTTCGCGATCCTTTCCGGGAACGGGGAGGGGCGCTTCGTGCTGGATGAAGCGAGCGGAGAGATCACCGTTTCCGCGGCGGGCCTGGGGGAGGCGGAAGAAGCGTCCGCCTACACCCTTACGATCCGCGTGAGCGACCTCGGCGGCGCGGAGGATTTCGCCACCGTGGCGTTCACCCTGGTCGATATTCCCGCGGGAATGGTTCCCGGAGGGGTCATCCGGGCGTATTACGAGGGCATCCCCGGGAGCACGGTGGCGCAGCTTACCGGCGCGAGCTCCCGTTGGCCGGATCATCCGGATCGCCTGGAATTCCTGCCCGATCTCGACGGCGCACCTCATGGCGACCATTTCGGCAGCAGCCTGCGCGGTTATTTCATCCCGCCGGTTTCCGGCAGCTATCGCTTCTGGATCGCTTCGGACGGTGCCGGCCAGCTCCTTCTCGATGCCTCGCCGGAGCAGTCCGGGGCGGTCGTCATCGCCTCCTTGAACGGCGGCACGGAGCGCTACCATTGGGAGGACGAGAGCCCGAACCGGTCCGCCCTCCAGGTGCTGGAAGCAGGCAGGGCCTATGCCATCGAGGCCCTGCACAAGGAAAGCACGGGAGCGGACCACGTGTCGGTGGCATTTTCCGGGCCCGGGTTGCCGAAGCAACTCCTCGGCGGGCGTTATCTGGCCCCCTACGAGCGGAATTATGCCCCGCAGCCCGGCCACGCGCTCTTCACGATCGGGGAGAACGCCTTCACCGGCCAGGAGCTGGGGGCCGTGACGGCGAAGGATGTGAACGAGGGCGACACGCCCGGCGGCTTCGCCATCGTGGCGGGAAATCCCGGGGGGCTCTTCGCGATCGATCCTGCGACCGGGGTCATCCGCGTGGCGAAGGACGGCGTGATGTCCGCCGAGCTCGTGCCCTCTTATACCCTCACGGTGGAGGTTTCCGACCAAGGGGAGCCGCCCCTTTCCGGCTCCGGGCTGGTGACGGTGAATGTCCTGCCGCCGGGTGCCTTCGCGGACCGCGGGCTGGTCCAGCAGATCTGGACGGATCTGCCCGGCACCGCCGTGGCCGCGCTGGAGGCGGACCCGCGCTACCCGCATGCGCCTAGCTTCACCCGCCTGCTGGAGGACTTCGATTCCGAAGAAAGCCAGGGCGAGGCGTATGGCTCCCGCATCCGCGCCCTGCTGACCCCGCCGGCCAGCGGCTACTACCGCTTTCACCTTTCGTCGAATCAGGACTCCGTGCTGCTCCTGGGTGCGGAAGCCCGCTCCGCCAGCGCGATCGCCAGCGTGGAAGGCTGGTGCTATCCGGGCGAGTGGACGAAATACGCCAGCCAGCAATCCGCGCCGGTGTATCTGGAGACGGGGGTGGAATATTACATCGAGACCCGGCACAAGGACGGCACCGGGCCGGACCACATCCAGGTGGGCTGGACCGGCCCGGGTATCGAGAGCGTCGCGGTCCTGACCGGCGCGGTGCTGAAGCCCTACGATCTCAACGAGGCGCCCGTCTTCCCCGTCTCCCGGCACGAGTTCGATCTCGCCGCGGATTCCGCGGCGGGCACCTTGCTCGGCCATGCCGGGGCGGCCGATCCGGAGGGGGAGGCCCCGATCTACAAGCTCGGCGAGGGAGACGAGGAAGGCTGCTTCGCGATCGATCCCGCCACGGGCGCGATCAGCGTGGCGGTGCCTCCTGCCACCGGCATCCACCGCTTCACGGTTTCCGCGCAGGACCGCGGCCTGGGCGGCACCTATCCGCTCAAACAGGCGGACATCGAGGTCTCGGTGAGGGTTTTCGACAACAACAGCCCGCCTTTTTTCCATGAAAGCCCGGTCCTCCGCGGCGGCGGCAGAGAAGGCAGCCCCTACGAAGGCGGCTCGCTCGCGGACGCGGCGGGAGATCCCGATAGCGGGGATGCGCTCGCCTTTTCCCTGGAATCCGGTCCGGACTGGTTGCGGGTGGAGGAGGACGGAACGCTCCGCGGCACCCCGCCCCCGGGCAGCGCGGGGCTGAATGCCTTCGTGGTGCGCGTCACCGACGCGGCCGGGGCTTCCGCGGTGGCGGATCTCTACATCGGCATCGCCGCGGCAGGGCTGCCGCTGCCGTGGGATCATGTGGAAGTCGGCAATTCCGGGGAGGGGGAATCGATCTTCCTGGGCGAGAATGATTTCGTCGTCGCCGGGGCGGGGGCGCTCGCCGGGCGCACGGACGGCTTCCAGTTCCTGTGGCAAGCGAGGGGCGGGGACGGCAGCATCACCGCGCGGATCGAATCCGTGGATGGTGCGGATGAGCTCTCCCGTGCGGGCGTGATGATCCGGGATACCCTGGCCGCGAATTCCCGGCATGTATTCCTGGGGGCGGCGGGAGACGGTCGTTACCGCTGGGTGCGGCGCACGGGCTACAACGGGAATACCTCCACCAGCAGCAGCGGCGCGGCGGAGCTGCCCGGTGC
>CBFGVD010000024.1:0-14472 GCA_965651965.1 uncultured Verrucomicrobiaceae bacterium
ACCTCCCTGCCGCGGACGTGGAGAAGTGCAAGAAGCAGCTCGAGGACATCCTCGCCATCCCGGCGGAGGACGCGATCCCGGCCTCCGCGAAGCAGGGGATCGGCATCGAGGACATCCTGGAAGCGATCGTGCAGCGAGTGCCGGCCCCTACGGAAAATCCCGACAAGCTCCTGCGCGCCACGGTCTTCGACTCCATCTACGATACCTACCGCGGCGTCGTCTCCTACGTCCGTGTCTTCTCCGGCAGCGTGAAGAAGGGCCAGCGGGTGAAACTGATGGCCACGAACAAGACCTACGAAGTCAAGGAAGTGGGGGTCTTCACGCCGAAAATGACCGCCCGCGAGAAACTGGTGGCGGGCGACGTGGGCTATGTCATCGCGAACATGAAGTCCGCGGACGAGGCGAAGATCGGCGACACGCTGACCGATAGCACCCATCCCTGCCCGGAGCCGCTGCCGGGATACAAGGAGATCCAGCCGATGGTCTTCTCCGGCATCTACCCGATCGACACCTCCGACTACGAGGCGCTGAAGACGGCGATGGGCAAGCTGCAGATCAACGACGCGGCATTCACCTACATGTCGGAAAGCTCGACGGCGCTCGGCTTCGGCTTCCGCTGCGGCTTCCTCGGCCTGCTGCACATGGAAATCATCCAGGAGCGGCTGCGCCGGGAGTTCAACATGGACGTGATCTCCACCTATCCCTCCGTGATCTACCAGGTCACCAAGACCAACGGCGAGGAGCTGATCGTGGACAATCCTTCCTTCTTCCCGGACGCGCAGACGATCCAGGAAGTCCGCGAACCGCTGGTGAAGGTCTTCGTCATGATCCCCGGGGACTACATCGGCGACATCATGTCCCTGGTGATGGAGAAGCGCGGCGAGGTGACGAACACGGAGACGATCGACGACACCCGCGTGATGCTGACCTGCCTGCTGCCGCTGGCGGAGATCCTGGTCGATTTCAACGACCGGCTGAAGTCCTGCACCCGCGGCTACGGCTCCATGGACTACGAGCACGCGGGCTACCGCCCGGCGAACATGGTAAAGATGGAAATGCTCATCGCCGGGGAACCCATCGAGGCCTTCGCCACCATCGTCCACCGGGATAAAGCGGAAAGCTACGGCCGCGCCCTGGCCGCGCGCTTGAAGGACGTGATCCCGAACCAGCTCTTCGTCGTCGCGATCCAGGCCTGCATCGGCGGCAAGATCATCGCCCGCGAAAGCATCTCCGCCATGCGCAAGGACGTGACCGCCAAATGCTACGGCGGCGACATTTCCCGCAAACGCAAGCTGTTGGAGAAACAGAAGGAGGGTAAGAAGAAGATGAAGGCCATCGGCAAGGTGAACATCCCGCAGGATGCCTTCATCAAGGTGCTGAAGAGCGGGGATTAGGCGGTCCGCCGGAGTCCTGGGTGAAAATCCCGCGAAAGGGCGGCTTTTTCTTTCCATGCGCGCGGCCGCCGGGGCAGACACGCGCTTATCCATGAGAATCGCCGTCCTTGCTTCCGGTTCCGTCCTTCCTTTTTTCCTCGTCTCCTGCGGTGCGGGCCGTTGGAGCGAAGCGCAGAAAGCGGAATTGAGCTCGATTGCCGTCCCCGGTGCATCCATCGCCGCCGACGCCTATCTGGAACCGGTCGGCAACGAACAACATTCGGCACCGATCATCGCCACGGGCACGGGCAGCTTCGCCACCGGCGCGGCTGTCAACGCGGGAGCCCAACTGATTCTGGAAATCGCGGCGGCGGCCCAGCAGGAAATGTTCGAGGACCGCTATGCCGACGCCATCGCGAAGGCCCCGGGCACCATCCCCGGAAACCTCTCCGAACGGATCCGCCGGGCCGTCTCGAAGAGTATCGGTTCCCATGCCTTTTTCAAAGGCAAGATCGGCGACTCCTCTCCCAACCGCTTCGTCGTCACGGTGGAGCATTACCGTTACGTCCGTGCCGGGAAAGAGGAGGAGGAGGTGCTGGTCACGCCGGCACTCTTCGGAAAATTCGAGCTGAAGGGCCGCAACGGCACCAAGTTGCTATCCCGGAAGTTCACCGCCGCAGGCAGCACGAAGCGCCCCATCAGCGCGTTCGCGAACGACAAGGCCCTCGCCAGCCGGGCCTTCGACGAAGCGATCGCGCAAATCGGCGTCCAGGCTTACAACGCGGTGGGTGCGAAGCTCGGTGAAACGGCGCTCGCCGAAGGCTCCGCCATGCCTGCTCCCGGTTCGGACCAGCCCGTGCAGCTTGAAGGCGTCAGCGGCCTCGCCGCATCCTGCAGCTATCCCTACAAGCTCACCCGGCACTGCAACATCTGGTCCGGTGCCGGGCTGCACGTCACCGTGCGCGGACAGAAGCTCAAGATCGCGGGTAGCGCCGATGGCAAGATCGTCCTGGTCCGGGATGCCGCATTGGTGCCGAAAAACAGCGTCACTTCGACCGGGAGCGTGCAATACGAAGCCGTCCGCAACGCGCTCAAAGGCGCGGGGGTCAAGATCCTCCGCCAGCGGGACCTGCTGATGCCGGGCAAGGCGGGAGGATTTTTCCTGGAACTCGACGGCGACGGCTTTTCGGTTTTGTCAGGGGCGAATCGCTGAATTCCCCCGGATTCGCTCGACGGGAGAGAAGCTGCTTGACCATACCAACCGGTTGGTATAGCGCTTGGGCATGTCGGAGCCCGCTTCGAAAGAACGTCTCCTCGCCGCCGCGAAAACCCTGGTGCTCGCGCACGGATATTCGGGGACCACGGTCGATGCGATCTGCGAGAAGGCGGGGCTGACCAAGGGCAGCTTTTACCATTTCTTCAAATCGAAGGAAGAACTCGGGCTCGCCACCCTGGAATGGTCGATGCGGAAGGGCGGCGAGATTTTGGGCGCGGGCCCGCACGCAGGGATTGCGGATCCGGTGGAGCGGGCGTTCGCCTTCCTCGAGCATGTCGAATGTTGTGCGGAAGAGCTCTGGGCCAACGGCTGCCTCCTCGGCAGTTTCGCCCTGGAGCTGGCGGATACCCATCCCCGGATGCAAGCGACGGTTTCCCGGATGTTTGCCGAGGTGGCGGAGCTTTTCGCGGACCGCTTCACGCCCATCGCCGGGAGAAGCGCGGGCGATGGACTGCCCTCCGCCCGGGAACTGGCCGAGGAGTATCTGGCTCTTTTGGAGGGGTCGATCATCCTGGCCAAAGCCCACCGCGACCCTTCCCGCATCGCCACCGCCCTGCGGGCCTTCCGCAAGAATCTTTCCCGACTCGCGGCACAGCCCGTTTGATTTTTTTAGGCCGCCGACCATACCAACCAGTCGGTTTAATTGAAAACCAATGCATTGAAACAATTCATCCCTCCTAAAATGAATCCGACACTCCAAGTCCAAGAAAGACGTACCGAAATCCGCCCCGATCTGCTGGAAGCCTTCGCGGGGAAGATGATGAATGAAATGGGTGCTGCCGTGAGCGGTGCCCTGGCCCTGCTCGGCGACCGCCTCGGCATTTACGAAGCGTTGGCCCGGACCGGTCCTATCGATTCGGCCGGTCTCGCCCGCGCCACCGGTCTGGACGAGCGCTACCTGCGGGAATGGCTGCACGCCCAGGCCGCTTCCGGCTATATCGATTGCGATCCCGCGGAGGGGCTCTTCCGGATGAATCCGGAGCAGATCGCCGTCTTCGCGGATCCCGAGAGCACCCTCGCGATGAGCGCCGGTTTTTACAGTATCTCCGCGGTCTATCATGATGTCCCTCTCCTGGAGGCGGCATTCAAGAGCGGAAAGGGCGTGGCGTGGGAGGAACACCATAGCTGCCTCTTCTGCGGGACCGAGCGCTTCTTCCGCCCCGGCTACCGCGAGAATCTGGTGCCGCGTTGGATTCCCTCCCTGGAGGGGGTCGAGGCCAAGCTGGCCGCCGGGGCCAGGGTGGCCGATGTGGGCTGCGGGCATGGTGTGTCCACCGTGCTGATGGCAAAGGCTTATCCGGAAAGCCGCTTCACCGGCTTCGATATCCACGGGGAATCGATCCGGGTGGCACGGGAGCGTGCGGCGGAGGAAGGCGTGACCAACGCGGACTTCCAGGTGGCGACCGCGAAAAACTTCCCGGGGAAGAATTACGACCTGATCACCGTCTTCGACGCGCTGCATGACATGGGAGACCCGGTGGGTGTCGCGGTCCATATCCGCGAGGCCCTGGCTGCCGACGGCACCTGGATGATCGTGGAGCCGATGGCCGGCGACACGCTGGCGGAAAATCTCAATCCCCTGGGACGCCTCTACTACAGCTTCTCCGCGATGGTCTGCACTCCCGCTTCCCGCAGCCAGGAGGTGGGCTTGGCCCTGGGAGCCCAGGCAGGTGAGAAACGGTTGCGCGCCGTGGTGCAAGAGGGCGGTTTCACCCGCTTCCGGCGCGCCACCGAAACCCCGGTGAATCTCGTGCTCGAAGCGCGTCCTTGAGCCCTGCAACGGAACCCCGCCGGGGCGCACCGGCGGGGTTCCGTTGTTCTGATCAGAAATATTGGCAGTGGTCCGCGGGGAGGGCCTTGTGGCTGAGAAACCAGCCGGGATCGACGATCCCGTCGGCTTCCGGGACCAGGTTCCCCTCCTCCACGTCGAAGGTCATCGCGGCTAGCCGGCAGCCATAGAGGCGCGCCTTGCCCGTGCCTTTCACGAGGGCGAGGAAATCGCGGATCTCCAGCGGATCCCCGTCCCGCGCGAGGCGTTCTTTCAGCCACTGCTCCTCATGCGCGTGGCCGGGGCTCATGGACACTTTCCCCAAGCCTTCCGGGGTAAGCAGCCTCACCGCCCACAAGGTGAAGAGCACGTCCACCTCCACGCCTGCCATGGCCTGCGTGCAGGCGAAGGTAAGGGGCGTGAGGATACGGTCGAAGGCATCGTCCCGGATCACGATGGCCAGCCTGGATAGAGCCGCCGGTTCGGCGGAGGATGCGGGAGCATTCATGGCTTCACGATGTAGTAATAATTCTGGATATCGTGGCTCAGGACATGGCGGTCCACGCTGCGGAAACCGGCCTTCGCGAGGAATTCGCGCGTGAGCTGTTCGCCCCACATCGCGCCGACGCCGAGGCCGCCCGCGGCGAGGGAGACCGTCATGCAGTGGGTGCAAGAAAGGCTGTAGAGCAGGGTGCCGATCGCATGGCCGGTGTTCTCCGCCACATTGCTGGAAGCACCGATATCCTGCATCAGGAAGACGCCGTCCGGCTTCAGCGCCCGGCGTATCCCGGCAAGCACATGATCCGGGCGTGCCTGATCGTGGATGGCATCGAAAGCGGTGATGAAATCGAAGGCCCCGACCGGAGCCGTCTTGTGGAAGTCCGAGAGATCCCTGGTTTCAAAGACGACATTTCCCAGCCCGAGCGCGGCGGCTTCGTTTCCTGCTTCCCGGATCGGCTCCTCGCCGAGATCCCAGCCGGTGAAACGGCTCTCCGGAAAGCGCGCCGCCATTTTCAGCAAGGCCTTGCCCCGGCCGCAGCCCACGTCGAGCACCTCGATCCCTTTGTCCAGCGCGGGCGTGATGCCCGGCACCAGCGGCAGGAGCCGGTCGAAAAGCGGATCGACCACCGTCTGCTTGCTGTCGCAGGCCATGACCTCGTGGAACCGCGGGTAAGCGGAGTACGGGACACCGCCGCCGCGGTGGAAGCACTCCACGATCTTGTCCTCGATGAATCCGATCATCGCGACGTACTGGGCGAGGTAGGCGAGGTTCTCCCCTCCGTCGCTCCCGGTCAGCATGTCCGCGGCGGCGGGCACCAGGGTGAAGACGCTGCCGGTTTCGTCGCAGGTGGCGATGCCTCCGCAGGTCATCGCGCCCAGCCACTCGCGGACGTATCGCTCGCTGAGCATGGCTTGCGCGGCGATCCCGCCGCTGGTGGCGGGCCCGGTCTGCCGCATCGCGGCGAAGAGGCCGGTGCGGTGGCCGATCGAGATCATCACGGCCAGGGCGCCGTGATTGAGGATATCCAGAAAGCGGCCGCCGAATTCGTCGAGGGATTCGGGGCTAGGTTTGATGTCACAGGCAATGCACATGGTTTTATGGATTGAAGTGCCTCCACCATGGCGGGGAATCCCGCGCCGGAATAGATGTCGGAAGTACGGTATCCCGCAGGGCTGGCTACGGTAACACGATCCAGCCGCGCGATTGCGCGAGACCCACCGCCTCCGGCCGGGTGCGGCAGTCCAGGCGCTGCAGGAGACGCCCCACGTGCATCTCCACCGTACGGGTGCTGAGGCCCATCCGCTGGCCGATCTCCTTGCTGGTAAGCCCCGCGGCGAGGAAGGAAAGCACTTCCCGCTGGCGCGGTGTCGGACCGGCCGGACCGCCCTCCGCGGTGCCGCCCTTCAGCAACGCCAGCAAGGGCTTCGCGCCGAGCCGGGCCGCCAGCGCGATCGCCTCCCCGCGGTCGTCCGTTTTCGTCCGGCGGCTTTCGATCCACAGCCGCTCCAGCGGCAGACCTGCTTTCACCTGGAGAGCCGCCGCTTCCCGGAGCGCGCGGTCCGCCGCATCCGCATCACCCTCCAGCCGCGCCTGTTCCGCACCCAGCGCGAGCAAGGCGGCCCGAGCCTCCGGAAGATCGTTCCGCCGGAGGATCCGGCCGAGGATGTCGATGCAATCCGCGAGCTGTTCCGCACGGCCGAGGTCCGCATAATGGGCGCCCGCGAAAAGCAGCCCGGGGACGGCATCGTGCAGGTCGTCCGACTCGCGCCACAGCGCGCGGATTTCATCGTAGGTCGCGGATGCCTTCTCTCCTTCCCCCTGGCAGCCGTACCAATAGGCAAGGGCCCATAGGGAGAGGAATTCCATGCCGACCATGCCCTCGGCACGCTGGTGCCGCAGCGACTCCCCGAGGTAGCGGAAGGCGGCCGAGCGCTCCCCGCGGAAGGCCGAGACCATGCCCCGCACCCCGCAGGCGATGCCCCTGAGCCCGCGGTGCAGGTCCGGCTCGCCCAGGACGGCGCGCGCGGTATCGAGCGCTTCCTTCCAATCCCCGGTGCGGAAGCACGCGTAGGAAAGGCAGCCCATGCAGACGATTTCCTCCCCCGCGCGGGATTCGCGGCAATAGCGGATCGCCTCGTCATGGGAATGCTTTTCGAGGGAGTAGCGGCCGGCGTAGTCGGCGATGTTCGCGCGGCGCTTGTATGCGAAGGCGACCTGCTCGGGCAGGCGGTGCTCGATGGCGAGGCGCATGCCTTCTTCCACCCAGCGCGCCGCATCCTCCGCCTCGCCGGCCATCGCGGCGATCAGGGCCTTCCAACCGAACATTTCCGAGAGCAGCGCCGGATCTCCGGATTCCCGGGCGGCCGCTTCCACCGGAAGGAAGGCCTGCCGCGCCGAAGCGACGCGCACCCGGTTCACGAGATGATCCACATGGGCGAGGCCGTGGCGGAATATTTCCGCCGGACCCAGTTCCTTCACCGCGAGTTCCGCCGCCTCCGCGAGCAGCGCCGCCGTCCTGGCGGGATCGGCGGAAAGCGCGGCGAGCTGGTGCAGGGCTTCCGCGCGCAAGCGGTGGAGGCCGGTCTCGAGCGCGTGTGCCGCGAGTTCCTCCCATGCCTTCCCGGCATCCTCCGGCATCCGCGCGTTTGCCGCGCAGCGGGTCATTTCCCGCAGCACGCGCACGCGGTCCTCCGGAGCTTCATCCCACGGCCATAGGGCGAGCGCGCGGCGGATGTGGCGCAGGGCATTCCGGAAGTCGCCGTCTTGGCAGCAGTTCTCGCCGGCCTTGAGCCACTCGGCTCGCGCGAGATCGAAGCGGTGTCCCGCCTCGAAATGCACGGCCGCATCCACGGCGGGCAAACGCTGCTGTTTCGCCGCTTCCCCGAGCGCCAGATGGTGGTCCCGCGCCCGGGACCAGGGAATGCCGCGGACAATCCTCCGGGGGGCGGATGCATCGGCAAATCTCGCGCAGGCCGGCCGGCCTCCCTCCGTCAGCGTGCCGTCATCGAACAAGGCTGCAAGGGCCTCCGCGGAGACCCCGGAGGCCTTGAGCCAAGCCAAGGAGAAATCCCGCCCCAGGAGTGCGGCTCGTTCGAGCGCGAGGGAGGAACCGGCATCGGCCTTGGGGCGGCGGCTCACGACGCTCTCAAGAGAGCGTGCGGGGTTCCTCCAAGTCAATGCGTTCCTTTATCCAGCGGGGCGCTTATGGCAGGAGTATCCTGTACACTCCGCCCTTGGCCGTAGGCAGGCGGAAGGTGCCGTTCTCGGCCGCGAGTCCTGCTTCCTTGCCGTCGGCTCGGGCCAGCTTGATCTTCGCTGGATTGCCCGGCAAGCGGAGCACCAGTTCCTTGCCCAGGAGGGATTTCACGGTCGCGGCGGCGAGTTTGCCGCCTTTCCACTCCGCATCCACCTCGAAGCCGCCGCGCGCGCGCAGGCCCTTGAAGGAGCCATCCGGCCAGCCCTCCGGCAGCGTGGGCAGGATGGAAACCTCGGCGGCGTGGGATTGCAGCAGCATCTCCCCGATTCCCGCGGTGATGCCGAGGTTCCCGTCGATCTGGAAGGGCGGGTGGGTGGTGAAGAGGTTGCCGAGGGTATTGCGGGTGAGCAGGCCGCGGATCATGGACTGCGCCTTGTCTCCCTCGCCGAGGCGGGCCCAGAGGGCGGTGCGCCAGGCCCAGGTCCAGGAGCGGCGGGAATCGCCGGAGGTGCCGCGCGTCTCGAGCGAAAGCGCCGCCGCCCGCGCGAGTTCCGGCGTGCGGCTCAGGCTGATCTGATTGCCCGGATAGACGGCGTAGAGGTGCGAGGTGTGGCGGTGACCGCTCTTTTCCAGTTCCGGCCGCTCGGTGGTCCACTCCATGAGCTGGCCCCAGGAGCCGATCTGCGGGCCGAGGAGCTTTTCCCGTGCGGCGGCGATTTTCTTTGTCAGCGCGTTGTCGATTTTCAGTTCCCGGGCCGCTTCCAAGGTGAAGGTGAAGAGATCCCATACGATCTGCTGGTCGTGTGCCACGCCGTCCTCGCGCGGGCCGTGCTCCGGGGACCAGCCCTTCGGCACCACCAGCTTGCCGTCCTTTTCGACCAGATGATCCAGCCAGAATCCGGAGACGTCCTCGAACACGGGCCAGGCCTTCTTTTCCAGGAAGGACCTGTCCCCCGAGAAAGCGTAGGACTCCCAGAGATGCCGCGCCAGCCATGCGGAGGAGGGCAGGTTCCATTCCCAGCCGTTTCCGCCGAAGGGATTCACGGAGGTGCGCATGGTCCAGCCGGGAGTGTCCTTGCCGAAGGCTTTCACCGTTGCGGCGCGGCTGCCGGGGATGGAGGCGATCAACCACTCGTGCAGCGGTACGGCGCACTCCGCAAGGTTCGCCGGTTCCGCCTGCCAGTAGTTCATCTGGAGGTTGATGTTCGTGTGGTAGTCGGCGAACCAGGCGGGCTCGTTGCTGTCGTTCCAGAGGCCCTGGAGGTTGGCGGGCAGGGATCCGCGCGAGGAGGAAAGCAGGAGATAGCGGCCGTAGTGGAACATCAGCGCCTCCAGCGCGGGGTCCTGGCCGCCCATCTTGTAGGCCTCCAGCCGCCCGAGGATGTCCCCTTCCCCGGCATTCCCCGCCTCGAAGGAGACGCGGCCCATCAGCGGGGCGAAGTCCGCGGCGTGGCGGCCGCGAAGCGCCTCGTATTTCTTCGCCAGGGCCTCCTTCGCCTTGGCGCCCGCGGCCGCCGCGGGGTCGGTGCCGGAGCGGAAGTTTTTCGCGGGATCCATCGCGTAATCCGTAGCCGCGGAAAGGATCAGGGTAAGATTCGGCGTGTCGCGGAAAGCGAGGGCATTCCCTTCCACCGCCAGGGTACCGCCGTCCACCGCCGCGGAGACTTGCGCGGCGTAGCGCAGCTTGTTCGGGAGGGTGCCGGAAAAGGAAATCCGCCCCTTGTCCGCCGCCGGGGTCTCGCCATGCGCACCCGCGAGGCGCAGCTTGCCGGAAAGCGTCCCGGTGGAGCGGTAATTCACCACGATCACGTCGTCCGCATGGCTGGCGAAGGTCTCCCGCACGATCTCATCCCCGCCGGCTTTCCAGGACACGCGGTGCACGCCGGAGGAGAGATCCAGGACGCGCCGGTATGCTTCCGGCGAGCCCGCCTTGCCATTCCCGAGGCCGATTTCGGCGAGCTGGAAATGCGCCGGGCCGCGGCGCGGCGTGAAGACGAGGCGGTACCATTTGTAGGCCGCGGCATTCCCCGAATCATGGGAGCGGATCCCGCCGCGGGCGGCCGGCTCCTGCCCCTTCATCTCATGAAGGATCTTCCAGGAGCTGCCGTCGGCGGAACCTTCGAAGCGCCAGCCCGCCGGGTCGCGTTCCGGCACGTCCGCCGCAGAGGTGAAGGTATAACGGGCGATCACCTCCGGCCCGGCGAACTCCGCCTGCCAGACGACCTCCTTCCCGCCGTGCTCGAGGCACCACTTCGTGGCGGGATTACCGTCCGAAGCCGCGGCCACGTCCTCGTGGTCGTAGAAAGGCTTCTGGCCGCTGGTGCAAGCGGCGTCGAAGGCAGCGGCGGACGCCGGACCGCTCTCCGTTTCGATCAAGAGGTCGCCGAAATTCTGATAGGCTCCGAATTCATCCGCGTCGTAGCCTCCGGACAAGTTCTCGCCCCCGGTCCACAGGGTGATGTCGTTGAATTGAATCCGCTCTTCCGATGGGTGCCCGAATATCATCGCCCCGATTCGGCCGTTGCCCACGGGCAGCGCGCCGTTTTCCCAAGCCGGTGCGGGTTGGTCGTAGCGGAGCTCCAAGGGCACGGCGGATGCGGCTGCCACACAGGCCGCCAGGATCGGGAAAAAGGGGTGCTTCATCGGCAAGAAGGGTCGTTAGCATTACCCACATTGAAGACAATATCTAGCATGAAAACAGGCGCAATTCCTGATAATACGAGATCAAACAGTCCAAATATATCCATGCACGATCGTTTGCTTTTGCGTCTGGCGCTGCTGCTTCCGGTACTCTTCCTGGCATGCACCCGGCCCATATCCGCCCATGTGGTCAAACAACTCTATGCGGAGCTGGCCGCGGATGACGGGGAATGGAATCTGGAAGTGCTCTTCGATGCGGGCTACGCAGATCCCGCCACACGGAACGATGCGGCAGCACCCCAGCCGCCGCGGGACTGGCTCGTCAAGCTGCCGACGGAGGAGCAGGCGCGGCTCTGCACGGAGGCGGAGAAATACTTGCGCGAAACGCTCTCCTTCCGCTCGGCGGAAGGACCGCTGGAGTGGAAGGTTTCTTTCCCCGATTTCGCATCCGACCCGCCCTCCTTCCCTTCCCTGCTGAATGACGGCGCCTATTTCCACGTGCTGGTGGAACCGGTGGCGGGCGGTGCGGGTGATGTTTCGGCCGGCATGGCCGGAGGAGATCATCCCGACCTGGTGGTGAAGATGCCGGGCGGAGGCGGGGATGGCGGCTACCTGACCATCCCCCCGGGCGGGGAGGCCGCGCTTCTCACGGGCGCGGACCACGCCGCGGCCCGGGGCGGCAATCCCGTGGCCGTGGCCTTCAAGCAAGGGGTCCTGCACGTGGTGCCGGAGGGGCTGGATCACATCCTCTTCGTGCTGGGGATCTTCCTGCTGCAGCGCCGCTGGCAGCCGCTGCTGAAACAATCGCTCGCCTTCACCGCGGCCCACACGATCACGTTGGGCCTGGCATCCGCGGGATGGGTAAAGGTCCCGGGCAACATCGTGGAACCGGTCATCGCGCTGAGCATCACCGCGCTGGCGGTGGAAAACCTTTTCGTCGCGGAGGCGAAGCCATGGCGGCTATGGCTGGTCTTCGGCTTCGGCTTGATTCACGGGCTCGGCTTCGCCGGGGTGCTCTCCACCTGGATCCGGCCGGGAGAAGGTTTCCTGCCCACGCTGGTTTCCGCGAATCTGGGCGTGGAGGCGGGCCAGGTGATCGTGCTCGCCGCCGCCTGGCTGCTCACGCTCGGCTGGAGCCGCTCGAAGGTCTGGCCGCATTTCCGCCGCTGGGCCTGCGTGGCGCTGGCGCTGGCGGGGCTCTTCTGGTTCGCGGAGCGCACCGGGCTGCTTCAGCCGTCCTCTTCTCCGGAGGATTCCGTGTCGCTATCGGTGAGGGATGATTCCCCCCACTCGATTTCCACCCGCTTGCGCTTCCACGCCTTCGAGATGGCATCCTGCATTTCCTCGTAGCTGCGGCCGTCCAGCAGGATGTCGATGGCCTCCTGCCCCTGCTTGCCCTCGCGCAGGGCCTTGAGGAATTTTTTGGCCCGGGCGGCATCGCCCTCTCCATCCAGGTGGAGGAAATAGGTCGTGAGGATCAGGCCGAAGCCGTAATTGAAATTCGCGCGCGGACCCGTGAAGTTCGCATAGCTCATCAGCATGTAGTCCTTCAGCGCCGGGGCGGAGATTTCCTCGCCGAGCGCGCGGCCGCGGGTGTTGTCCTTCCCGTAGCCGGTGGCGTAGGCGACGATGTCGTCGAAATTCGATTTCACCTTGAATTGCCCGGAGCGGTAGGGCGTGGCCGTGAGGTATTCGGCGATGCCCTCGCTGAACCAGCCCATCGAACCGGGACGGTAGTAAGGACCAGGAGTGAGCTGGTGGGTGAGCTCGTGGATCAGGGTGCCGTTGGTGCGGTCGCGGTCGAGCATGTAGCCGCTGCCCACCGGCCGGACCCCCAGGCTGGTGAGGGGCACCATCACGGTGTTTTTCCCGGGCATGTACACGCCGGCGCTGGTCGGCGGGCCGCCCGCGCGGACGTACTCCTCCTTCGTCTCGAAAAGGAGGATGAGGTACTTCCCGTCCGTCTTCTGCCCGCCGGAAATGCCCAGTGGCAGTGCGCGGCAGTAATTGTAGGTGGACTCGAACATCACCGCGAAACCCTTCACCACGGATTGGGAGAGCCGCACGTTGCAGATGAAACGGTAGTTCGCGCTTTCGTAAACGAAGCGCTTGGCCTCCTTGTCCTCCGTGACGGTCTGGATCTGCGGATCCTCGTCGAAGCGGACGTTCTGGGGCCAGGGGTCGTCGAAATTGGCCCCCTCGTTCGGATCCTGCACCGGCCGGGGCACGGGCTTGATCTCGTCCTTCGGCGGGACCCGTTTCGGCGGGGCGGGATCATCCGGCACGGATTTGCCCAGGAATTTGAGGTCCTCCGCGGAGAGCCGCGCAAGAGGCAGCCTCACGATCTGGTTGTTCGAATCGAGCTGCAGCGTGACCTCCTTGTCATCCGAGGTGACGAGCGTGGCTTCGATCTGGCGGCCCTGCTTGTCCGTCCAGGTGCGCGCTCCGGCGGGAGCCGCGAGGACAAGCGATGCGGCAGCCAGGAGGACGGTGGTGCGAAAGGCGGGTTTCACGGGAAAAAGGGCTGGCCCGGGGTCGGGCGGACAAGCGGAAACGTCCGGGAGTTTTCTTCAAAAAAAGCCGCGCATCAAGCAAAAGACCCGCCGGACAGGGTGACGGATTGATGACAGATGGTTATCTCTCTCCTGGCGGCCTCGCGTTGGCGGAAAGTGACGGCCCGACCCCATGCCGTGACGAACGGGCTCCGAGGCGCGGGGAAAGCCCGTTAGGAGACCGGCGGGAAATGAGACTTGAAGCCCTCCCCCGCCGGGCCGATGCAGGGGCCGCCCCATGAATCCGCCCGCCGCCCGCTCGCTCCACGATCTTGCCTTGCCGGAGATCGAGGCGGAGTTGCGTTCCGGAGGAGTGAATCCCCACCATGCCAAGGCGCTGTGGCGGGCCCTGCAGCGGGAAGGCGAACTCGATCTCGCGGCCAGGGATTTCTCCCCGCCGCTGAAGCGCTGGGTGGAGGACCACGTGGGCGAGGGCAAAGCCTATTTCCTGGATGCTCCGGAAGTCGCGGACGAGACACACAGCAGCGACGGCCTGACGCGGAAATTCCTGCTCAGGCACCGCGACGGACAGACGACCGAAACGGTGCTGATGGGGTACGACGGCCGCCACACGGCCTGCGTGAGCACACAGGCGGGCTGCGCGATGGGCTGTGTCTTTTGCGCCACGGGGCAGATGGGCTTCGTCCGCCACCTGCGGCCGGGAGAGATCGTGGCCCAGGTGCTGCACGCGCGGCGCGTGCTGGAAGCCACGCTGCCGGGCAGGCGGCTGCGGAACCTCGTCCTGATGGGCATGGGCGAGCCGCTCCACAATTACGATTCCGTGATCCGCGCGCTGGGCATCATCTCGAACGTTCGCGGCATCGGGATCGGGCCGGCGCGGATTTCCATCAGCACGGTGGGGGTGGTGCCGGGCATCCTGCGCCTGGCGGAGGAAGGCCAGCCCTACCGCCTGGCGGTGAGCCTGCACGGCTCCACCGAGGAGGAACGTGCCGCGCTGGTGCCCGCGAGCAAGAAATGGTCGCTGGCGGAACTGATCGCCGCCTGCCGGAAATACGGCGAAATCACCGGCAAACGGATTTTCTTCGAGTGGACCCTGATCGCGGGCAAGAACGACTCCCCGGAAACCGCGCGGCGGCTGGCCGCGCTGCTGGAAGGAATCGACGCCCACGTGAACCTGATCCCGCTGAACCCGACGGGCGGCTTC
>CBFGVD010000025.1:0-13725 GCA_965651965.1 uncultured Verrucomicrobiaceae bacterium
ACCCGTTTTTACGGGTTGAACCACGCCCGGTCCTGTTCGGACCCCCTTCCCCCCCCCAACCAAGCCATGGGGGCGGTAAAGGGTGTAGCCGGCGGGACCGGCCTTCCGCCTGACCGGGGAGAGAAAGCCTCTCCCGGCCAAGCGGCGAAAGATCCCGAAAATCACGAAGATCATGAAAACCAGCCCCCCTCGTCTCCTCGGATTGCTTCCGCTCGCGTTGGCCTGCTTCGCCGCGCAGGCCGAGGGTGCCGCCACCGTGCCGGATTGGTATGGCGGTCCCTCGAGCACTCATCAGACTTTCTTCTTTTCCAATGATGATCCGACCCCGGTGCCGGACCAGTTGGAGAGTGCCTTCGGCGCGGCCACCCTTACGGTGAATACCGGGTTTGCAGCCTCCGGCTGGCAGGATCCGGAAGGCGCATTCACATCGCCGGGCATCGACGACGACGGGGCATGGGACCTGGGAAACCAAGGGTTCATCGAGATCTCCCTGCCCGTGGCCGCCTTGGCTGCGGAGCCGGGCACCAGCTACAAAATCGATTTCCTCGTTTATGTCTCGGGAATGGTGACGCCGACCGCCCTGCCCGCCCTCGAAGCGGTGGGATTGACACCGCAGGACCTCACCGACCAGACCGCAACCGGTCCTTCGGACGGCGCGCTTTCCCGGTGGGACAATCGCACCTGGACCGGCTACTTCGACGGGGTGACCGACAATACCGTCACTTTCCGGATCCAGGCCCCGACCAACGGTTCGGTGATCGATACTTTCGAAGTTTATACCAATGTAACCGTCGTCCCGGAACCGTCCATCGCCCTGCTCGGGTTGCTCGCGGGAGTTCCGGTTATGCTGCGCCGCCGCCGGAATTGATGCTCGAAGCCTATTCCAGGGCTCTCCCCCCGCCGATAACAACGTGCCCGCCTGCCATCAGCCGGCGTCCGCCTTCCGTGTCCGGATGAAAACCCGTCGTCTGTTTTTACTCTTCCTTGCCCCTCTCGCCGTACGTGCCGGGACCCTTCATGTCGGAAACGGCGGGATTTATCCTACCATCCAATCCGCGATCGATGCCGCTGCGCCCGGGGATGTCATCGAAGTCGCTCCCGGCCTTTATGCGGAGAATCTCCTGATCAACAAGAGTCCCCTCCATCTGAAAGGCGCGCAGGCAGGGGCCGACGCGCGCGGGAGAATGACCGGCGAACCGGATCCCGCGCTGGAATCGGTGGTTGTTCCCGCATCGGGCATCGCCGTGGAGTTCGCTTCCGCGGCCGGCACGATTGTCGTCGATGGATTCTGCTTCTCTTCCGGACCCGTCGCCGGAGAAGCCGTGGTGAAGATCGGCCCGGCCGCTTCCGGCCTGACCTTCTGCTGCAACCGCGTGGCCGGCTCGGATGTTCCCGCGCTGCTGGTCGCGGACGATGCCTGGGACATGACGGTCTCGAAGAACAGCCTGGCCGCAACCGGTACCGCCCCCGAGGTGGTCGCGCTGGACCCGGGCGCTTCGTGTAACGGCTTCCACTTCATCGAAAATGAAGTGCTCCGCAGCGGTCCGGCTGCAGGGTGCGGCCTGCGCGCGGCCGGTTCCGCGGATCTGGGACCCGGTTCCCTCCGACCGGTGCTGATCCGCGGCAATCGCTTCGAAGGTCACGCCACGGGTTTCGATGCCGGGCCGGGCTCGCTCCTTGGGGCGGAGATTTCCGCGAACGTGTTTTCCGGGAACCAGCGGGGAATGTCGGCAGCGGCGGACGGCTGCCTCATCTCGGGCAATCTTTTCGAGGATAATGCCGTTGCCGGGCTCGTCCTTGCCGGAGATCCGGTGGATGCCAGCCAGGGCACCCGGGATACGGTGGTGGAAAGCAACGGGTTCAGCGGCAACGGAGGCGATGCGCCGCCTTCCCCGTACGGCGACCTTGTCCTCGGGGACCAGGCGGACGATGCCGCGGCTGGCAATGTCGTGCGCCGGAATCGTTTCGGCAGCACCGTCGCGGTGTTCAACGAAGAGCCTTCGGGCGTTTTGGATCTGTCGCGGAATTTCTGGGGCGGTCCGGAAGGTCCGGATGCGGATGATATCGCGGGCTCCGGTACCGTCGGCGCGACGCCGTGGTACACCGACGAAAGCCTCACGATGCTGAATTTCGGCACTTCCCCCGTGGAGGGAGCCTTCACCTTGGAGGAAGGGGAGTCGATCCAAGGGGAAGCCCTGGAAATCGCGGCATCCGCCGTGCTCACCCTTGCCCCGGGCTCGCTGCTTGAATCCGGCCTGCTCGAGCTTTCCTCCGGAGCCACCCTGAATGTCCATGGCGGATCGGCCAGGATCGGCGGGATCGACATGCAACCCGGCGCCGTGATCGATGTGGTGGGCGGCGAGCTGGCCCTCGATCCCTTGGATGCGGGGGAATATCACACGATCGCGGGAACTTTCACCTTCTTCAACTGCCTCGGCTCGCTCGATATCAATGCGGACACCACCTTCAGCGGGAGCACCCTCGGGCTCGCTTCGGATATCCACGTGGCACCCGGGGTAACGCTGGTTGTCCTGGGGAGCCTGATTCTCGACGGATGCAATCTCGATAGCACCGGGAGCTACAACGTGCTGGCAAACGCGGGCTCCACCTTCGGGATGACCCGCTGCGAGGTCTCGGGGGCCAGCTTGTTGCTGGTCGGCAACGACGTGACCCTGCGGGACAACTTGTTCAGCAATTCAGAGGTGACCGTTTTCAGCACGGTCAACGGCGGCAGCATTTATCACAACGTATTCGAGGGCGGGGTGGCTCTGAATATCCTTCCCGGCGCCAGCGTGACGACTTCGATGGAGGGCTGGGGGAACGTAGACGACATTTCCGCCGTCCGGAACCGTTTGTCCCTGCACTTCCGCGCGCCGTCCGCCCCGGACCGCACCCTGGATTCCGGTGGAAATCTCTTCGTCCAGCCGGGCGATGAGGTCCGCGCCGGACTCGATATCGGCGAGCTCGCGGATCGTGCCGCGGCGGTGGAAGCCTTGTTGGGCTACTCGAGCGCCCATCTCCAGTTCGATCAGCTTCTTCCTTCCGCCGATTGGAACAACGGTCTTTACGAATCCGCGGACGAATCCGGCACCATCGGACGGTTCGATACCGCGGTCGGTCTGGGTTTCAGCCTTCCCGATCCGGACGGGACTCTTCTCCAAGGGGAGGTGGCGGATATGGGGATGACCGCGCGATCCTTGGAAGGCGAAACGAGGGTGTTCTTCCGGACGAAGGAAGAGGCGGACCCCTCGCCCGTGGACACCCGGATCACGGCGGGAAATGCGGGGACCTTCTACTATCGGAATGAACCTTTCACCCGGAATTCCCCGGTCCTCGTGATCGATGGCACCGCCCCGGCTTTCGCCGGCGGAAGCACGGCGGTCCAAATCCAGGAGGCCTTGCCCGTGGATGTCCTTCAGGACGGGGTGTTCACCCGCCAAGGCGTGGTGAGCGTGACTTTCGACAGCCGGGACGAGCTGGCGGGCATCGACGATTCGGACGTGTCCCTCGCTTTCACCGGATCTTCCGCGGTTCTCTCCGGCACTTTGGCGAGCGCCACCCCGGTGGAGGTCGGCGGCATTGCCTACACCCGCTATGTCTTCGAGGTCACGGTAGGTTCCTCCACCCCGAACGGCCTCTACGATGTCGGCGCGACGGTGATGGACCGGTCGGGGAACGCGGGGACGCTGGCCATCGGCACGGTGGAGATCGCGAAGTATCGCTTGAGTGTCACGGCGGCCTGCCAGGGGATGATTGCCGCCCCTGTCACCCGGGACCTGGAGCTCGTCGCCACGGATGCTTCCGGCAATGTCCTGGAAAGCTGGACTTTGCCCGCGACTTTCACCGGAGGCCTGGGCAGCGTGGTGATCGAAGACGTTCCCGATGGAACCGCCATGCTGAGCGCCAAGACCGCCTGGACCCTGCGCAGGAGGATCTCCGTGTCCTTCGATCCCGCGGGCGAGGGCTCCGCCTCTTTCACCGGGTCCTCGCTCCTGAGGGGCGGGGATTTCAACGGCAACAATCTGGTCAACCTGGTGGACTACAATATTCTCCAATCGGTCTTCAATACCGTCGCCACGGGGGCGGACATTTCGGGAGACGGCCAAGTCAACCTGACCGACTTCAATATTCTCAACGCGAACTGGCTTGTTGCCGGAGATCCGCCTTGAGGCGGGTTAGGGGTGTCGGCAAGGATGGGACATCCCCCCATTGAAAATGTCCTTTCGCTTCGTTCCGGCCCGGTTGGCTGCCGTTTTTGTTTGTCCGGCATTCCTCGGAACCGCCGAGTGCGCCTTGGAAGCGGACGTCGTGACCTCCCGCGGCACCGTCACCATCGAACTCGCCTATGCCGATGCTCCGCGCACGGTGGCGAATTTTATTTCCCTGGCGGAAGGTTCCCGTCCTTGGGTGGACCCTTCCACAGGAGCGGTAAGAACGGATCCGTTGTTCGACGGACGGTTGTTCACCCGTGTCGAGAATACCGCTTCATCCAAGCTGGCGGAGGCGGGGACGATCTCCGGCAATGGCGGGGATGGTCCGGGCTATTCCGTGCCGGACGAGTTTGCTCCCGCCCTCGTCCATGAGCCTTATGCGGTTGCGATGAGCTCGGAAGGGCCGAATACCGGCGGCAGCCGCTGGTATTTCACGGGAGACGCCGCCCTCTCGTCCCGGGATCTGCGGGATGTGGTGTTCGGCCGGGTCACCCTTCCCTCGAGCCGCGCGGTGGTGGATGCGATCATCGCCGCCGGGGCAGGGAACACGGGCATCGAAGCCATTGCCATCCGGCGCACCGATCCGGCGGCAGAGGCTTTCGACGAACTCTCCACCGGGTTGCCCGTCGTCTCGGCCGCAGCCGGGTCTCTGGCGGTGGTTCCCGGGGGAGAGGTGGGTTTGCATTTTCCCCAGCCCGCTGGCTCGGTCCTGAGATGTTTTTCCTCCGCGGACCTTGCCTCCTGGGCACCGTCTTTCCGCGGCTTCATCGCGTTTGATGCGGGCTCGCCGCCCGCCTACCGCGCCGTGGAGATCGCGGACAGCCCGAAGAAATTCTACCATTTCTCCCTGGTCTCGTCGCCCTCGGCCGGCGGTCCGTCCGGATTTGCCGGTCGCCGCCTGATCATGACAACCTCCCACGCGGGCAAGCTCACGTATGAATTCGATTCCAGCGGTTTGGCGGGGACCTGCCTGAACCAGCCCTTTCCGGAGTTTCCGGATCTCAGCTTCAGCGGGCCGTTCAGCGTCAGGTCGGATGTTTTCGCCCCCGTGTTCGAGCCCTACTTTTTCCGCATCCATATCGAGACTTCCGTCCTGGGGGACACGCCGAACCAGATCATCCGGGGCGGCTTCGACATCATCGAGGATTCCCGGATCACCGGCCGCCAGTTCAGCGATTTTTACAGCTCGTCCATGGCTCCCGTTTTCGCCGAACCGGAAGCAGGCATGCCCCTGGAACTAGACCGGCCCTGAGGAGTTCCGGTGCTTGCCGGGGCGAAAGGGAGTGTTGGTCTCGCAGGCACGCTGGCGCTCCTCCAGAAAATTCCGCTCGGCCGCCACGCCGGTGAGTTCCATCGCCTTGCTGAAGCGCGCCGCGGCTTCCACCCGGCGGTCCATCCGCTCCTCCAGGTCGCCGATCACGGCGTGGAAGAGATAGTAGGTCTCGAGTTGCTCCGGCTTCGCGATCGCCTTGATGGCGTCCATCCCGGCTTTCGGCCCGTGGACGTTCGCCACCGCCACCGCCCGGTTCAGAGCCACCACCGGAGAGGGGCTGATTTCGATCCAGCGGTCGTAGTGGGAAAGAATCCGCGGCCAGTCGGTGGCCTCGTAATCCGCCGCTGTGCAGTGGCACGCGGCGATTCCGGCCTGCAGGTGATACTCGGAAAGATCGCTCCCCGTGGTGGCACGCGCGAGATGTATCATCCCGGCACCGATCAACCCCCGGTCCCAGTGGCCGCGGTCCTGGTCTTTCAGCCGCAGGATGTTACCTTGCCCGTCTTCACGGGCCGGGATCCGTGCGGCATCCAGCAGCATCAGGGCCAGCAGGGCGTGCGTCCGCGGCAGGTTGCCCGCAGGGTGGGCCGCCAGCAGGCTCGCCAGGCGGATTGCCTCATGGCACAGATCCTCCCGCACCACGCTCTGGCCGTTGGAGGCCTTGTAGCCTTCGTTGAAGAGCAAGTAGAGCACGTGCAGCACCCCGTCCAGGCGTGATTCCAGCTCCGTTCCGGCCGGGATTTCGTATGTGATGCCTTGATCCTGGATGCGTTGTTTCGCCCTGGTGAGCCGCTTGGCCACGGCTGCCTCCGTGGTCAGGAAGGCGCTGGCGATCTCCGGGATGCCGAAGCCGCAAAGCGTTTTCAAAGCCAGCGCCGTCTGATCCTCCAGGGAAATGAGCGGGTGACAGCAGGTGAAAATCAGCTTCAGGCGATCGTCCCGGATCTCTTCCTCGAAATGAGGGCTCTCCCCGTCCTCCGGCAGGCGCTCCAGGGAAGCGGTGATTTCGGGTTGTTTCTCCAGAAAGAGCTTTTCCCGCCGGATCAGGTCCAGCGCCTTGCGCTTCGCGGTCTGCATCAGCCAGGCGGCCGGGTTGTCCGGCACGCCATAGTAGGGCCAGGTCTGGAGCGCGCGGATCATCGCCTCCTGCACCACATCCTCCGCGAGCTGGAGACGGCGGATTCCGAAGATCCCCGTCAGGGCGGACACCAGCTTCCCCGCTTCGTGCCGGAAGAGGTGTTCCGTCAGCCGGGGAATCTCCGGGTTCTGGGGCGGCAGATCGCTCACGGGTTGTCAGGAGAGGGCGTGCCCCGCCGCTTCTTGCGCCATCCGTGCGGCCGGGCAGGCCGGTGCCACCGGTCTCACCTCCACCGTCAGGCCGTAGGGCAGGGCGGGGCATTCCTTGCCGATGGCCAGCGCTTCCTCGAAGCTCTCCACCGTCAGCAGGAAGAATCCGCCGACCGCTTCCTTCGATTCCGCGAAGGGGCCGTCCGCCACGCTGCGCGCTTTGCCGGAGATCACCACGCCTTCGTTTTCCAGCGGGTTGGCGGCCGCCAGCTTGCCTTCCCGGCCGAGCCGGTCGAACCACGCGCCCCAGTCGCCCATGATGCGCTGGATTTCTTCCGGGCTCAGTTCCTTGTGCCAATCCGTGCCGCGGAACAGCAGCAGGTATCCGTTCGGGTTGTTGTAGTTGTTCATATGGGTCAAGGGATGAATGAAAAAGAGGGCCGGGTCACGGCCGGAAATGCAAGGGAGCCGCACCGCGGGGCTTCGCTCGCGACCGCGCGAGTTTACGCCCGAGGCGGCAAGCGAGGAAAAGGAGGGCGAAGGAGCAGAGGATCATCAAGGCCGTGCGGATGCCCGCGGCCGCGGGCACCGAGACCCCGGCTCCGGTGAGCAGGGCGATGTAGCCCGCCACGCACACCGGGCATTTGGGCATAAGCACGAGCAATCCGCCGGGGATCAACCAGGCACCGGCCGAGAGTCCCCGGCGCAGCGGCACCGCGGTGTCCCGCCGTGGCGGTCTTTTCCGGCAGCAGGAGTTCATGCCTTTTTCTCTCCGGAATTGTTGCAACCGCAGGGGGACGATTCGCCTTCGTCGTAGCGGTCGTGATGGCGGATCCAGCTCATGGTACCCTCCTCGTTCCGCCCTTTGGGCGTCATATCCATGAACATGAAAGCGCCGAGGGTCTCCTCCCCGCCGCGGGCGTAGCAGGAGTAGGTGTGGAAGATTTCACCGGCTTCGTTCATGTAAAAGATGCTGAAGCCGTGGGATTCGCCGGTTTCTTTCTCCGGGGCGTAGTTGTACACCGCCTCTCCCTTCGCCACCTGCTCCTCCGTGAACGAGACGTGGTAGTCGTAGTTGAAATCGCTTTCCGCGGAGGAAACCCAGGGGAATTCCCAATCCATCCGGCGTTTGAAGGGTGCGAACTCCGCCAGCGGCGCCCGCGAGACGGCAGCGAAGGCGACATCCCGGTGCTCGAAATGCCGGCGCGCGCTGTCCACGTGGTCGCAGATGAACGAACAGCCGTTGCAGCCTTCCTCCCACCCCGGGGCGAACATGAAGTGATACACGATCAACTGGCTGCGGCCGCGGAAAAGATCCGCCAGCGTCACGGGGCCCTCCGGCCCTTCGAAGACATAGTTTTTCTCCACTTTCACCCAGGGTAGTTCCCTGCGGCGGGCGAGCAGGCTGTCGCGGCTGCGATAGAGCTCCTTCTCCTTCTTCAGCAGGTCCTTGCGTGCTGCCAGCCATTCTTCCCGGGAGACGACCGGATGTTCCCGGAGCGTGTCCGCGGGTTCCGTTTCCTGTAGTTGCGTGCTCATCGTGCGGGGTATTTATCGATTCGACGAACGGGGAGGATTTTTCCGGACAAGCCTATTTCGTGCGGACGGATTTTCCGGACATGAAGGTGGTCCAGGTGCCGTCCTCGGCCAGCGTGCGGCTGGTGAAGGTCTTGTGGTTCTCGTCCTGGAGCACGATCACCTCCCTGAATTTGCAGATCTTCCCGCCCTTCATCGGGCACGGACCTTCGGTTTCGAGCGTCAGGGTTTTGCCGTCTTCCCCCACGTTGCCCTCGTATTGCCACATCACGCCCGTCATGGAATCCACCCAGGAGCCGATGTATTTCTTTTTCCCGGGATCGTAGCCGAGGGTGAGAATGCTGGAAAAAGGAGCGCCCATGGCTTCCCCCGAGCCTTCCGAGACGAGCCAGAAGCCGCCGAGCGAACGGGCCTTCTCGGTCATCTTGTTTTTCACCGGGGGCTTCCCGGGCTCCATGGTGCACTCCATTTCGGATTCCCATTCCCCGGCAAGCTGCTGGAGCCACTTGTGTTCGGACCGGGGCTGCGGCATTTCCGGCATTTCTTGGGCCACCGCGGAGATACAGAAGGTCAATGCGGCGAGGCCGCTCATCAGGATTCGATGGATTTTCATGTTTTCGGGATGTTTATGTGGATGAGGCGAGCCGGAGTTGCGGGCTCTCATAAGGAAGACGAACGGGGAGCCGCTTTCCGGACACAGCCCCGCGGATTTTTTTCCAGGTGCTGCCGCCCGCGGCTCGGGCGTCCGCGTCGAGGCCGGATGCGTGACGGTTCCGTTTATTGAAGGAATTGAATGAATGCGCAGTATCTGCGCTCCATGCAGCCGCTCTTTCCGCTCGATGCTTCCCGTCTCTCCCGCCGTTCCTTCCTCGGCGCTTCCGGTTCCATGCTCGTCGCCCTGGGAGCGGGCCGGGCATGGGGAAATGCTCTCGGGGCAAAGGAGCATCCCTCTTTCCCCGCCTATCCCTTCCAGCTCGGCGTGGCCTCCGGGGATCCGGCGGCGGATGGCTTCGTGCTCTGGACCCGCCTGGCACCCCAGCCCCTGGCGGGCGGCGGCATGCCGGATGAAGCCGTCTGGGTCCACTGGCAGGTGGCGGAAGATGAAGCGATGACCAAGGTGGTCGCCAAGGGCAAGGAGCTGGCCAGCCCGGATTGGGCCCACTCCGTGCACGTGGAAGTCACCGGCCTCCAGCCGGACCGCTGGTATTGGTACGAGTTCAAGGCCGGGGCGGAGATCAGCCCGAAGGGCCGCACCCGCACCCTGGAGCGGCCGGACCGTGCCGCCGCGGAGACTTCCGCGTTGAAAATGGCCTTCGCCTCCTGCCAGCACTTCGAAGCGGGCTTCTACACCGCCTACGAGCACATGCTCGCGGAAAGTCCCGACATCGTCTTCCACTTGGGCGACTACATCTACGAAGGCCCGAGCCGCGAGGGACAGATCCGCCTCCACAACAGCGCGGAAATCATGACCCTGGCGGATTACCGGAACCGCCACGCCCAGTACAAGTCCGACCCCGCGCTCCAGGCGATGCACCGCAATGCACCGTGGGTCGTGACTTGGGACGACCACGAATTCGACAACAACTGCGCCGGCGATATCCCGGAAGAAAAGGGCTGGGTCGATACCGGAACTTTCCTCCGCCGCCGTGCCGCCGCCTACCAGGCCTACTACGAGCACATGCCCCTGCGTGCAGCCTGCATCCCGAAGGGCCCGGGCATGAAGCTCTACCGCAGCGTCCGCCACGGCAGCCTGGTCGATTTCCACGTGCTCGATACCCGCCAGTACCGCACCGACCAGCCGAATGGCGACGGATCTAGGCGACCCGGCGCTGCTGCCATGAAACCGGACGCCACCATGCTGGGCAGCATCCAGAAAGACTGGCTGTTCGGGGAGTTGGGCAAATCCCGCGCTACCTGGAACGTGCTCGCCCAGCAGGTCATGATGGCCCGCGTGGACCGCGCCGCCGGGCCGAAGGAAAAATGCAGCATGGACCAGTGGCCCGGCTACGAGGTGGAGCGCCGGGCCATTCTCAAGGCATTCCAGGACCTGAAAGTCTCGAATCCCGTGGTGCTCACCGGGGACATCCACACCCATTGGGCGAACGAACTCGTCGCAGTGCCGGGCCGGCCGGACGCCCCGGTGGTGGGGACCGAATTCGTCTGCACCTCCATCACCTCGAAGGGCGACGGCACCGACAATCCGCCCCGCCTGGCCGCGATGATGTCCGAGAACCCTTTCGTGAAATACCACGCCGACCACCGCGGCTACGTGAGCTGCACCATCGATAGCAAGACCTGGCGCACGGATTTCCGCACCGTTGATTTCGTCACACGTGCGGGTGCCCCGCTCAAGACGCCCGGCTCCTTCGTGGTGGAAAGCGGCAAGCCGGCGCTCCAGCTCGCTTGATCCCCTTGCGCGGGGGAAACGATGACGGGTATTTCCAACCGGGTGCGGAAGGGTGCTTCCGCCCCGGTATCTCCTTTTTTCCAAAGGGTTGTGCATCCCGTGCGCGGGCACAGGCAGGAAGGGCCTCCCAAGTTTCGGCTCGCCTTGCCTCCGCATTGCATCACTTTGCCGGAGTTTCACCGGCGGCATGAGTTCCCAAAAATCTTCTCTAGACGCCCTCCGGATCGACCGCCCGGCTATACCCGCCGAAAGGCGCGGGCGGGCCTGGCTGTGGTGGCTGTTGATCCTCGGGGTGCTTGCGGGTGCGGCTTACTTCTTCTGGTCGCAGAGGACCGGCCTGCCCGTCGTGACCACCGCTGTCGTCGAAGAGTCCTCCTCCGTCGGCGGGATGCGGGCGACGCTGCTGAATGCTTCCGGCTACGTGACGGCGCGCCGCTCCGCCACGGTGTCCTCGAAGGTCACGGGCAAGGTGGTGGAGGTGCTCGTGGATGAAGGCATGGAAGTGAAGGAGGGCCAGGTGCTGGCCCGGCTGGATGCCTCGAATGTCGAAGCCAGCCTCCGCTACGCGGAAGCACAGCTCGAAGCGACGCGCAGGGCTCTGGCGGAGACGAAGTCGAACCGCGATCTGGCCGAGAAGGAACTCGCCCGCCTGACCGGCCTCTCGGATGCCGGGGCCGCCAGCCGCGCGGATTACGACCGCGCCGACGCCCACGCCCGTGCCATGGCCGCCCGCCTGGAGAAACAAGCCGCGGATGTCCTCGTCGCGAAGGCGGATGTGGCCCAGTGGCAGCAGCAGGTGGCCGACAATACCATCCTCGCCCCTTTCGGCGGCATCGTGACTTCCAAGAATGCCCAGCCGGGGGAAATGATTTCGCCGATGTCCGTGGGCGGTTTCACCCGTACCGGGATCTGCACCATCGTGGACATGGACTCGCTGGAAATCGAGGTGGACGTGAACGAAAGCTACATCAACCGCGTGCAGGCCGGCCAGCGGGTGGAGGCGACACTCGATTCCTATCCGGAGTGGAAGATTCCGGCGAAGGTCATCGCGATCATTCCCACCGCGGACCGCCAGAAGGCGACGGTCAAAGTGCGCGTGGCCTTCGATGAATTGGACCCGAGGATTCTGCCGGACATGGCTGTCAAAGTGGCCTTCCAATCGGATGAGACCGCTCCCGCGGGGAAATCGCTCCGGATTCCGAAATCCGCGGTGAAGGACGACGAGGGTCAGGACATCGTCTGGGTGCTGGCCGGGGACAAGGTGGAGCGCCGCGCCATCGCGATCAGCCATAGCTCGGGGGATACCTCCAGCGTTTCCGCGGGGCTCTCCCCCGGCGAAACCATCGTCATCGAAAGCACGGCGGCGCTGGAAGACGGCCGCCGGGTCAAAAGCGCAGCAAAATGAACAAGGAATCCAAGCCCCTCGTCGAAATCCGCGGCGTCACCAAGACCTTCCACCGCGGCGCGGAGGACATCCAGGTGTTGGAAAATCTGGATCTCGAGATCCGGGAGGGCGAGTTCCTCGCGCTCATGGGCCCGTCCGGATCCGGCAAATCCACGCTGCTCAATCTCATCGGCGGCTTGGATCGCGCCACTTCCGGGAGCGTGGAAATCGGCGGGCAGCGGATCGACCGTCTCTCCGACCGTCAGCTTGCCGCGTGGCGCGCGCGCCATATCGGCTTCGTTTTCCAGTTCTACAATCTCATCCCCGTCCTCACCGCGGAGCGCAATGTGGAGCTGCCCCTGCTGCTGACCCACCTCGGCAAGGCCCAACGGAAGGAACACGTGCGCATCGCGCTCGACGTGGTGGGGCTTTCCCATCGCACCGGCCACTACCCGCGTACGATGTCCGGGGGCGAACAGCAGCGCGTCGGCATCGCGCGCGGCATCGTCACCGATCCCACGATCCTCCTCTGCGACGAGCCGACCGGGGATCTCGACCGGAAGTCGGGCGATGAAATCCTGGGCTTGCTCCAGGCCCTGAACAAGGACCATGGCAAGACCATCGTGATGGTCACCCACGACCCGCATGCATCCGCACGCGCGAGCAGGACGGTCCATCTGGACAAGGGACAACTCTCCAGCGAGGCGCCGGCATGAAATTCCTCTCCCTGGTGCTCGGCAATCTGAAGCGCAAGAAGCTGCGCACGGTGCTCACGGTTCTTTCGGCCTTGATCGCCTTCCTGCTCTTCGGGTTGCTCTGCGCCCTGAAGGAGGCGCTGCTGGGCGGGGTGAATATCGCCGATGCCGACCGGCTGGTGGTCCGCAACAAGATCACGCTGATCCAGCCCCTTCCCGTGAACTACAAGAACCGCATCGCCGCCGTTCCCGGGGTCGATGCGGTGGCGGCGCTCAGTTGGTTCGGCGGCATCTATCAGGACCCCAAGAACTTCTTCGCCACCATCGCGGTCGATCCGGAAGCCTTCCTCGACGTGTACCGCGAATATCCGGTCTCCGAGGAGACCCGGAAGGAATGGCTCAAAACCCGGAACGGCGCGATCGTCGGTCCGGACCTGCTGAAACGCTTCGGCTGGAAGGTGGGCGACACGATTCCCCTGACCTCGCCGATCTGGGGCCAGCCGGAGGGCGAGGCCGCCTGGCAGTTCAAGATCGTGGGCACCTATGATTCGACGAAGAAAGGCGGCGACAAATCCTCCATGTACTTCCGCTGGGACTACTTCGACGAGGGCAAGGTGGAACAAAAAGGCCTGATCGGCTGGCTTTCCCTGCGCGTCAAGGACAAGGACCAGGCCACCGCCATTGCCAAGACGATCGATGCTGAGTTCGCGAATTCCCCCTATGAAACCGCCACGGAAGGGGAGGGGGCCTTCGCCTCGTCCTTCGCGCAGCAGATCGGGGATGTGGGGACCATCGTGGCGGGAGTTGTCAGCGCGGTGTTTTTCACGATCCTGCTGGTCGCGGGAAATACCATGAGTCAATCCGTGCGCGAACGTACGGAGGAGATCGGCGTGCTGAAGGCCATGGGTTTCAACAACGGGCTCGTGCTGGCC